>RGHP01000036.1 GCA_010024125.1 Gammaproteobacteria bacterium
GCCTTATCCAATCCAATCGCCCGACTGACCAACATTCGGTTCGTTCTGATCGCTCCCTTTGTATTCATGATCGTTTCGTTCGCCGCGTTTCAGTCAGGACAAAACTTACTAGATCTCGCTGCGCTGATGGGGATCGGGCTTATCGGTATCCTTTTGAGGCGATTCGATTGGTCTCGCCCCGCTTTTCTCATTGGTTTCGTTCTAGCGAAGCCTGTTGAGCAGTACTCCAACAATGCCTACCAAATTTCGACGTTCCGAATGGATCAGGGGTTGCCGGCTGTGCTCGAGTATCTATTGAGCCCGATCGTTTGGGTGCTGATCGCGATTACACTCTTGTCGGTTGTTGTGGGTATAAGGCAAGCGAAAAATATCCAGGCCGAGGGCGAGGTTCCCGCCGGTCTAAAACGTTCCCCGTTGGTTTTCCTCGCAACCCTCCTTCTGTTCACGGGGTGGTTCATGATCGAGATGTATACGATTCCTGACTATGCCTGGGTAGACGCCGTGTTCCCGGTCGTTATTTCTACCTTTACGTTCGCTTGTTTGGTGGGACTCCTGACCCTCATGATTCTGAGGCCAGAGAATGATTTAATCTTTGCGGACAGAGAGCTTGAGGTAGACGAAAATCAACACTCATTCTGGGGGACACTGGGCTGGTTTGCTGGCCTGCTAGTACTGACCTCACTCACCGGTTTCATCATCGCACTGTCCGTTTTCCTATTGTGCTTCTTTTTGATTCGCGCGCGAGAATCCTTGCTTAAGTCTCTGATTTATAGCTCAAGCGGTCTTGGTTTCATGCTGTTTATGGGTTGGCTACTCAACCGAGATTTCCCGCCCGGCCTACTCCAAGAGTTCGTCAATCTGCCATGGCCTCTTACCTAGCCAATACGGCCATTTGTTTAATGAGAACGTAATCAATGCAACAAAAAGCTATCCCATTTCTCCTGATGCGAGGTGGATCCTCACGTGGGCCATTTTTTAATCGAGGAGATCTACCAACTGACCTAAGCGAGCTGTCTGAGGTTTTAATCTCGGTGACAGGCTCCGGGCACCCCCTGAATATTGATGGCGTCGGCGGTGGTAACGCAGTAACGACCAAGGTCGCTATGCTCTCTAAGTCCGACGATGACTGGGCTGATGTCGACTATTTTTTTGCGCAAGTCAGCGTGGAAAAGCAGCTGGTAGACTACAAGCCAACCTGCGGGAATATGCTTACCGCTGTCGGCCCGGCCGCTATAGAAATGGGACTCATCCCTATAACGGACTCGATCACAGAAATCAAAATCAGGGCAGTCAATACGGGTGCTAAGATCATTGCCAGAGTTCAGACACCGGATAACCACGTCAGCTACTTCGGCGACACAGAGATCGATGGCGTGCCAGGAACTTCCGCCCCGATCGAGCTTCTATTTCTTGAGGTCGCAGGATCATCAACTGGCCACCTTTTTCCGACCGGCAGCCCCGTTAATCTGATACAAGGTATCGAGGTCACCTGTATGGACGTCGCTATGCCAATGGTCATAGCCCGCGCCTCAGACTTTGGACTCAGTGGCACGGAAACCCGAGAAGAGCTCGATGCGAACAAAGAATTTTTCAAGCAAATGGAGTCCATCCGAATCGAAGCAGGTCAGTTGATGGGGATGGGTGATGTCTCGCAAAGCGTCACGCCAAAATTTGGTCTACTTAACTCTGTAGGCGAAATCAACCAAATAGGTTGCAGATATTTCATGCCCTGGGAAACCCACCCCACGGTGGCGGTGACCGGGAGCCAATGCCTCGCGTCATGTGCGCTTGCGAAAGGAACCGTGGCCGATGGCTTGATGCAGACCGATGGTAGGTCACCGGTTCTGGTGACGCTTCACCACCCCATGGGAACGATGGACGTATTGATCGATTACTCAACTGATGGCGATAACTACGTCAACAAGTCAGCTGGATTGGTTAGGACCGCAAGGAAGATTGCCGGCGGTGAGATCTTCGCACACCTAGAAGAGTAGCCAAAAATATGGAGCCAATCTATCTGGCGATCATCGCGTTTTGTAGCTCACTATTTACCGCGTGTGCGGGCTTGGGAGGCGGAATCCTCTTGCTCGCGATGATGCTGCAAATATTTCCTCCGAGCGTTGTGATCCCGTTGCATGGGATCACACAATTCTTTTCAAACGCAAGCCGCGCTCTAATACTTCGGGGTTTTATTGTGAGGGAGTACGTCGTCCCCTTTACGATCGGCTCGTTGCTCGGCGTGGTTACTTTTATCCCTCTGATCGCTCTTGTGGATCAAGTGATTGGTTCGTTGATCCTAGGGTTCTTTATTCTTGTGGCTACCTGGAGACCGTCTTATCTCAGGCTCAGATCAGTCCACGCGACGATCAGTGGAGCAATCACTGGCGGATTAGGATTAATTTTAGGTGCGATAGGCCCCCTAGCGATGTCTGCCCACCCGAAAGAGAACTGGGTCAAGGAGCAAATTGTCGCAAACCATGCGGCCGTGATGGCGTGCCAGCACGGCCTGAAGGTAGTTGCATTTACCGCTATCGGTGTCAACCTGATCGAATACAGCCACGAGCTGATAGGTCTTGTGCTTGGTGCCGCCACCGGCACCTTTGTTGGGACTAAAATCCTGAAAAGGATCAGCGACAATCGCTTCAGGATGCTCCTAAACGTCGTTCTGACCATACTGGCGGTCCGAATGATATACGAGAATCTACAGACCTTAGCTTTGGGACAATGAGATGAATGCATTTGAGTTTTTCGCCCACTGTGTCGTCAACCAGAAGGTTGAGCACTGTTTTGCTTTGCTCGGTGACGCAAACATGCAAGTCGCGGCAACCATGGCAGACCTAGGTGTTACATTCACCTACGTCCAACACGAGCACTGCGCCGTCGCGGCATCGATGGCCTACGCCAGAAAAACCGAGAACGTCGGAGTGTCGACCGTAACCTGTGGTCCTGGGCTCACGCAGATCATGACAGCACTCCCGGCCGCCGTTCGGGCGAGGATACCGCTGGTCATTTTCGCAGGCGAGTCACCATTGAATAAGAGCTGGTACAACCAGCAAATTGAGCAGCGACCATTCGTCGAGGCCACTGGTGCACGATATATCCAGCTTCATACATGTAAACGATTTGAGGAAGGTATCCAGGAAGCATTTCTAATAGCTGTTCGCGACCGGTTACCGGTAGTGGTAGGCACACCGTTCGACCTTCTCCATGAGGAGATAGCTGAGCTACCCAAGAATGAGACTCCGTTACACGAAATTTACAGACAAACGGTAAGCATCCCTTCAGGTAAGTATAAAGAAATCAGAAATTTATCTGAGTTATTGAATATTTCTCAAAGACCAATAATCATGGCGGGCTTAGGTGCGACCAGGCCTGAAACCGTAAAACATATCGCTCTCCTTGCCGAAAAGTGTGACGCTCTTCTTGCGTCGACGTTACCCGCAAGAGGCTTATTCCATAACGATCCGTTTTATCTTGGAGTGTCTGGTGGATTCGCGTCACAGGTGACACGAAAATTCTTGTCTGAGTCGGACCTGATCGTGGCATTTGGTGCATCGATCTCGAGTCACAATTCAGACCAACAAAAACTATGGCCTAACGCAAAAGTCGTTCAAATCACGCTAGACCCGCAGCAATTCTTTCAAGGAAATATGGTCTCAGACCAAATCATTGTCGGTGATGCGGGCCAGATTGTTGCCGAACTCTTACCACTGATCCGATCAAAAACTTGCATTAATCGCACAGATAAGAACGCTGATCTGATACAACAGACACCTATCGACGATTCTGACGGTCTGACTTACACCGATGGCTTGAATCCGTCACAGGCCGTAAAAGAGATCAATCAATTCGTACCACCAGACTGGGAGATCGTAAACTCCTCCGGCCACTGTTCTTACTATTTTTCGCACATGAAGAATCGGCCGTTTGAGAAATTCCTGACAATTAGGGAGTTTGGGGCGATCGGAAACGGGTTGTCATTTGCGCTAGGGACATCCGTAGCTACCGGTCGACCAACAATCCTGTTCGACGGTGACGGCAGCTTCCTGATGCACGTCCAGGAGCTTGAAACGATCCGTCGACTCGGGCTACCGTTGATCTCCTGTATATTTAATGACGGCGGCTATGGGTCAGAGTTCCATAAACTTCGGGCTGAAGGGCTTCGTGAGGATGGTGCAAACTTCGGTTACTCAGATCTGTCTCGAATCGCAGAAGGGTTCGGTATCAAAGGTTACCAGGTCGATAATTTAGTACAGCTTCGTGAAGCCCTATTAGACCTGAGCAAGACGCCGACAGCGGCGGTCATAGATATCCGGGTGTCACCGTCGGCCATGTCTCCAGTGATTGCCCGGAGCCATGGTAAGCCAAGCAAACACTGATCAGGTACCAGCTATCTCTTTTTGTAGCGAGAGGTCTGAGATCTTGTTGAGGGTATAAAGCTCCGGAAACTTTTTCCTACTCCACACGAGGAATCCGAGACCCAACACGCCACCGACTAGAACGGTATAAACGGGACCAAGAAGACCAGCCAAGGCACCTCCCCGGAAATCTCCGCCTTCGTTACTGGTCTGAATAAACAACATATTCACGGCAGCGACCCGACCCCTCAGTTGCTCGGGTGTCGCGGCCTGGACCATGCCCATCCGTATGTTGACACTGACCATGTCCGACGCGCCGTAAAAAAATAGAGCGACCAGCGACAGAATGAGAACCTCAGATAACGAAAACACAAGAATTGAGACCGCAAATACGATTAGCGAAAACCAAAGCTTCGGTCCAGCGCTTGTGAGCTCATGTCTTCTGGTGGAGAGAAACAAACCCATCAAGACACTGCCGAGGGCGGGCATTCCACGCATCAGCCCGAGTTCTTCTGGACCAACACGCAAGATATCGGCAGCGAATACCGGTAGCAGGACCATGACTGATCCAAACCCCACCATGAGTAAGTCGATTGTGAGACCGCCTAAGATGACTGGTCTTCCACGAACGTATTGGATACCAGCCAGCAACGTCTTCAGCCTATCACCCGCCTCCTGGGGAATTCTGATCGTTGGAATAAACAGATAACCTATTAGTGTCGCCGCGGAAGCCACCGCGATGACCTCATAGATCTGGCGATCTAGCAACATTATCAGGTAGCCCGCCACGACGGGGCCAGCGATTGATGCCGCGTTCCAGCTAGTACTTGACATAGCGATTGCCCTGTCTAAAACCTTGCGTGGGACGATATTCGGAACAATCGCGTGAAGTGCCGGACCGTGAAATGCCCGTCCGGCACCATGTAGGAACACCAAACTATAGAGGATCAAAAGCTCTGGGTTTTCCCGAGTCAATAATTGAGCGATCCCTACCACCGCAATTGTCTCGACAATTGCACAGACCCTGACAACCAAAACCCTTGGGAATCGGTCAATGACGTACCCCGACACAAAGAAAAACACGTAGACGGGGATGATCTGCATCAGGCCAACCAACGCTAGACTCCATGGGTCTCCGGTTATCTCGTACAAATGCCAACCCAACGCAACCGTCAGCATCGTGTTAGCGATACCGATCGCTATTCTGGCACCGAGGTAGCCAACAAATGCTTTAGAGAACAAACCACTCACTTTATGGACCCACTCGTCTTCCGAAGAGCCGACCCCTGACAGATCGCTGTGGTTCTGCGATCTCGCCAAAAAACTCATCCATGATAAGAAACTCGTCTCCTACAGAGTCCCTGAGCTCGCTAGGTCTCAGCAAAAAGTTAGGGTTGCTAGGTTTACCAAATAGTTCGTTACCGACCCCAAACGTCTCGTATATTAAAAACCCATCAGGCCCCACCAAATCAAAAATTTTTCGAAGATTCGGCCGGTACAAGTAGTTTGAGACAAGCACAAGATCAAAGGTGTAGCCAACCAACGGCCAGTCTTCTTGCTCTAGGTCCAGACACAGGAATTCCACCGACGTGTTTTCAAAAAAGCTTGATAAATCAGGGTTTCGATCGACAGCCGTCACGCTCGAGCATAGCTCGGATAACAACAGACTATGCCTACCCGCCCCAGACGCGATATCAATCGCTGACTTAACAGGATAAATGATCGACTGTAGCTTCTCTTTAATCCACTCAGATGGGTCTGAGCTTCCATGAATTTTTTCGATCACACAAACAACCAATAAATAAGCAGTCCACCGACAACAAATCCTTCAATCCAGCACAGTGTCAACGCGAGTATCGGTCTCTCAAAAATCAGCTGTCGCAGCATCTCTGTAAACATAACTACGATTTGATCGCCGATGCTTGAGCAATACCGCAAACAGCCTCACTGACGTATCCTCCGAGCTCAGCCGTACTGGCGGATCCACCTAAATCTCTGGTCCAGTAGTCAGGGTTATCAAGAACTTGATCGACCGCCATCTCCGTTACACGGCCGGCAGTCCTGAGTTTCATATCTCCACGGCGATCACCCAACCACTCCAGCATCATTGCCAACGATAAAATCAATGACGTCGGATTAGCGATATTTTTTCCTGCAATATCGGGCGCCGAGCCATGCTGAGCCTGGGCCATACAAAGCCCGGTCTCTGCGTTGGCATTAATTGATCCTGCGAGACCAAGCGACCCCGATAGCTCAGAAGCCAAATCAGACAACGTGTCACCATAAAAATTAGTAGTGACAACCACGTCATAAACCTCAGGTTGTCGGACCAGTAGCGCCGCGAATGCATCGATCAAAATCTCTTCAGTCTGCACCTCTGGAAACTCTCTTGACACCTCCCTGAAGCACTCTAGAAATAGCCCGTCAGTCATGAGAAACACGTTTGCTTTGTGAATGGCTGCGATTTTTTTTCGACGCGCTGCTGCGGCTGAAAATGCTTGTCGACAGATACGCATACAGCACCGACGCGTAATCTTTCGGACTGACAGGGCCATGTCTGGATCAGGCATCATCTCGCCTACCCCTTGGTACATGTTTCGGTCAGGATAGAAACCTTCGGTGTTCTCCCTGTAGATCACCAGATCCATTCCAGTTGCCTTGTTTTGAATACTAGGTCTGGATTTCGCTGGCCTCACGTTTGCGTAGAGATCAAGCCCTACCCGAAACCCACCAGAAACGTTTCTGCCTCCCTCAGAAACAGAGGGATAATCCATCGTCGACATGGGTCCTAAGATAACCCCATCGAACTCTGTATGAGCTCGCACCAGAAGCTCGTCTCGCAGGGTGGTTCCGTATTTTTTGTGTGAATCGAATCCGACAAGCTCGTGCTCGATAAAGATCTGGAGATCCAATTCTGAGACCACTGTATCGAGCACACTTAAGGTCGCAGCCGTAATCTCGTGTCCAATACCGTCACACGGGAGACAGAGAAGCTTTAACTCACTCACCTAAACCACCTAACTATCGAACGAATTAGTGGTCACAGAGTATCACCAGACTTTACTCTTATGCCTAAAAAGACCGGAGACACATGCAGTGTTTCCGGACTCGCGCACCTATCGAGCAGCAACTGATCGCTTTACCGCTTTACGTTTGGGAGGAGAAAACCCATCCCGTGAACTTCCTGGGCTCGATTTTTTGGTGGCATGTTTTGGTTTCCCTGACCATTCACTATGATCGTTCCTAGTAGCTTTTTGGCGCTTCGAGCTCCGTGGCGATGCTGAATCGTCTCGCCATTGTTTTCGTTCGACGCGCTCACCATCACGCTGCGCCTGACTTTTATAAGAATCAGCACGCTTTCCGGACTTACCGTTTGCAGGCTTCGGTTTCTCTGAATTTTTCTTGCTATCGTACCGATCCGACGGCTTGGAAGTACGCTGTTTTGGAGTCTCATCTCTACCACGACCGCGTCCTTCGTAACTACGTGGGTTTGATCTCCCATGCTTTCGAGGCTGCGGCTTGTTTTTCGGTTTCTTAACCGGGAACGGGATCTCGGGCTCGAATCCATCGGCGACCTCAAACTCTACCTCGACTTTAAGCAGGTGCTGAATGTCCCTCATCAACCGATGCTCTGTAGCGCACACAAAGGAAATAGCGTCTCCTTTCTCACCAGCACGGCCCGTGCGTCCGATCCTGTGCACATAATCCTCCGCGACCATAGGTAACTCGAAATTGATCACGTACGGAAGCTTCTGAATATCCAGACCTCGCGCCGCTACATCTGTCGCGACCATGATCCTCGCCGCCCCACGCTTAAACTTCTGCAGCGCTTTCGTACGTTGCGCTTGACTCTTGTTACCGTGCATCGCCACCGCCGGGAGCCCGTCATCAGTCAACGCTTTAGCCAGCTTATCCGCACCAAATTTAGTTTTGGTGAAGACGAGTACCTGATGCATGTTATTGAGGCCAATCAGTTGCGTAAGAAGCTCTCTTTTCCGATGCTGATCGACGTGCACAAAGGTCTGTTCAACCGACTCGGAAACGGTATTTTCTCGAGCGACCGCTACCTCTACTGGATTATCGAGGTACTTGGATGCGAGGTTTTTAATCCCTTTGTTGTAGGTAGCTGAAAACAACAAGGTTTGCCGCTTTTCATGACACTTGGCGATTACCCGCTCAATGTCGCCGACAAATCCCATGTCTAGCATCCGATCAGCTTCATCCAGAATCAATGTCTGCACGTTGGAGAGATCAATCGATCCCTGATTAAGATGATCGATAAGACGTCCCGGTGTCGCGATGACCAGGTCAAGCCCTGACCTGAGGGCCTTAAATTGTCCGCCGTAACTGACGCCGCCGAAGATGCTCGTTTGTCTTAGGCCGAGCCCCTTACCGTACTTTCGGGCACTATCTGCAACCTGTGCCGCTAATTCTCGCGTAGGCGCGAGAACGAGTGCTCTCGGCGAGTGAGTGCCTTTTCCTGCGTATAGTTTCTGCATGATCGGCAATATAAATGCGGCCGTTTTTCCGGTACCAGTTTGAGCGCCGGCCAGGACGTCCCTGCCATCGAGAATTGCTGGGATTGATTCAGATTGTACGGGTGTCGCGGCGTCATAGCCCGCGTTAGAGACGAGTTCGGGCAGCAAGCCCAAATCTTGAAAGCGCATAGTCGTTCCAAATTATTTGACGTTGAGTCGTCATGGGCAAGCTCCGTCCTACGATCCATCAAGGGATCACTCAACGCGAGCTCGCTATACGCTGAGAGACGCGCACGGTACACGCTAGGCGACTGGGTTTCAATGTTTTTTGAACGAGTGGGATTTTTAACTAGCAAGTTAGAGGGGGAATACCACACTCATCTGCGAACTCATTCAGGGCCTGAACATCTTTCTCAAGATATGGGATACCCTTGACTAGTCGCTCTTTTTTATTCTCTGTCTCTATCTGTCCAGGCAGATACACACGCTTGACACCTTCCGCCGGAGGTGCATTCACTACCGATAGTTCCCACTCTAAAAATCGGGCTTTGTACTCATCAGGCCCTACAAAAATTTCGGGATTCAGCACAAAAATAAAGTGCCCGACATTTTGGGGCCGATCGAATACCTTCAGCTGATCACCGACGGCGCCGGCGAAACCGGCTCCGGTTATGAGACCTGAAAAAATATCGAGGGCCATCGCGATCCCGGAGCCTTTTGGACCACCTATCGGAAGAACCACTCCCTTAACGGCTTCCGAGGGATCAGTCGTGTGCCTGCCCTCAGCATCCAAGGCCCACCCCTCGGGTATCCTTTCTCCGGCCCTCATCGCTTTCCTGATCTTACCCCGAGCGGCAACACTTGGCGCCATATCCAACAAGAAATGATTCTTACCAGACGGGTTCGGGAAACCGATAGCGATCGGACTGGTTCCGAATATGGGTCGTTTAGAGCCCCACGGAGGAAGCGACGGTGACGCGTTCGTCATCACGATAGCCGCAAACCCGGAGTCTACCACTTGCTGTATGTAAAAACGGGCCATGCCGAAGTGGGTGCTGCGCTTGATACCTGAGATCGCGAAACCAAAGTCCCTCGCCCGATCGGTCGCAACCTCGACCGCTTTCGTAGCGACAACGAAACCCAACCCATCATCACCGTCAATGTGAGCACATACTGGAGTAATATTATCGACAGTGATCCGGGGTTTAGCGCTTATCAACCCAAGCTCGAGTCGTTGGCAGTAGATTGGGATCCTCTGTATGCCGTGAGTATCAACACCACACAGGTCAGCATCAACCAACCCCTCTGCTGTAGTCTTGGCGTCTGAGTCGGATATTCCCTGATTGATGAGTGAGTCGAACGCAAATCTGTATGCGTCCCGATGCGAAACCACCCGAAATCTTTGGCTATCCATCCGCTAGAACTTCCGACTTAGTATGGTATCAATCGACAAAGCGATACTGTTCCGAGTCCACCTCTCTCAGAATTACCTCAGTCCAACGTTCCCCAATGATCGTGTCAGGGCTCAGTATTTGACCCGCCTGAGAAATAACGTCATGGCTGACCGACACACTGGCGGCATCAAGGTTCTCCTTCGCTCGGTCCTTAAACCGGGTACCCGGTATTGCGAGAATATGATCACCCTGCGCCAAAACCCAAGCCAACGCTAACTGCGCCACGGTTAGGTCATGTTCTGATGCGAGGTTTGATAGTTGGTCCAGTCTTTCAAGGTTGGTCGTGAAATCAGCCCCCTGGAAACGCGGCATTGTGTGCCGGATATCTTTCTCACCTAGCGCGGACATATCTCTGACAGCACCACCCATAAAACCGCGACCGAGAGGTGAATATGATACGAATGCCACATGGTTCTCTTTACAGACTTCCGAGACGGCTACGTTTGGCTGCCTTGTCCACAGCGAAAGCTCTGATTGCACGGCAGCGATCGGACAAATATCTAGCGCCTTGATCAATGTCTCCGGCGACGGCTCCGATAAACCGATGAACCTGATCTTCCCTTGAGCCTTCATCTCCATCAAGGCGCCTAGGCTTTCTTCCACTGGTACGTTCAGATCAATTCGATGAAGGTAGTACAGATCGATACAATCGGTGCCGAGCCTACGCAGGCTGTCTTCGCAAGTTTTCGTCAAGACCTCCGGCCGACCATTAATCTCCCGCTTACCGCTAGCGTCACGGTACAAACCGCACTTCGACGCCAGAAAATATTCCGAGCGGCGATGACCGATCGCTTTGTTAAGCAATTCTTCGTTCTTACCAAACCCATAAAGCGCCGCGGTATCGAGATGGTCGTAGCCCATATCAAGAACCGCGTTCAGTGTCTTGACACCCTGGGCCTCGTCGCACGGCTCATATGCCTGCGAGAGTCCCATACAGCCGTATGCGACCGCTGTAACGCTCGCATCACCCAGTTTTACTTTCTTAACCATTGGCGCTTACCTTCTTACAAGATTCATGCTAATCAGATTCTGTGTCGTTTTCTCAGACCGAATTTTAAGATCCCCAGTACAATCGCATCGGGTTATCGATCAGAAGCTTGTTTTGTAGCTCCTCGGTCACGGCGATTAAGGGAATCACATCCACCAAAGCCCCATCGTCGGGCACGTGAGACTTCATGTTTGGATGCGGCCAGTCCGTGCCCCACAACACCCTATCAGGGAAAGACTCAACCAATGCCCTCGCGAATGGAATCACGTCGGAATAGTCTGGAGCCTGCTGAGTCAAGCGTTCTGGGCAGCTCACCTTGGTCCAGATATTCGGGTTCTGTTCCAGTAATCTCGTGAACGCCATAAACTCATCACTGTCTACCCCAAGACTCACATCGGGGCGACCCATGTGATCGACAACAACAACTTGGTCCCTGGCGAGAGACTCAAGAAAAGGCCTGAGGTCCTCCAGGTCCGGGCTCTCAAAATAAACAACAATGTGCCAGCCCAGAGCCTTTACCCGGTTGGCTAGACCAACGAAAACCTCTTTAGGGGTGGAGTCGACCAGTCGCTTAACGAAGTTAAAACG
>RGHP01000351.1 GCA_010024125.1 Gammaproteobacteria bacterium
TTGATATTGAGATTGTTAAGGCACTGTAAGTGAACAGCTAGGTGTCATTAACAAGGATATGTATCTATCACCTACATATCTCACTTACCCTGTACTGATAACGATAAGCATCTATAGGCTTATTCCATTACCAGAAGATTTCTGTGGGGTAGACAAAACGGTAGACAAATATGTGCCTGTTGACATGAACAAGCAGGTATATGAATCTAGGCTATTGCTTGTATAGCACTACAAGTGGTGCATTTAAGTGGCACATAACCACACTCATCCGGCACCACTTATTGTGTTCCAATTGAACTACTCAATTGATTTGCAAGCATATTATTTGCAGCAGTCAATATGGGTAGACAATATGGTAGACAAATCTTGTGCCTCTTATCTCTATCAAAAGCGTGGTGTTTACTACTTCAGTAAACAGGTTCCATGCGATGTCAGGCAGCATTACAAGCGTGACAGAATAGTTATTTGCCTCAAAACCAAGTCAGTTAGCCGTGCAAAGAGGATGTGTGATTCCATCCTTCAAAGGCTGCATGATTATTGGTTGTCGCTAAGATTGAGTGCAATGCCACTTCCTGCGGCGCATTTGGTGCATGATAGTAACGGTCATGGTCAGTTAACGACAGGACCAACTCTATCAGAAGCAAGGGATGCCTATATCAAGTTGAAGGGTGTTGGTAAGGACAAAACCTTCATCCGTGGTGCCTCGAATGTTGATGTTGTCATCAAACATCTGGGTGACAGACCCATTGATGGCTATTCATCTGCTGATGCAGCAGCACTCCGTGATGCCATGCTGGAAAAAGGACTATCCATTGCATCGGTCAAGCGCAACTTCTCTACCATCAGGTCAATTATCAATCTAACCATCAGTGAACAAGGTCTTGATTGTGGCAATGTCTTTGCTCGCACATTCATGCCAGAGGAAGACAGGCAGAGAAGATTGCCCATTCCAATAGACTGTATCAGAGCCATACAGTCTGATTGTCGTCATATGGATGATGATATGCGCTGGCTTGTGGCTCTATTGAGTGACACAGGCATGAGGCTTGGAGAAGCTGTTGGACTAGCAGTCAAAGACATCAATGTGGATAATGAGATACCGCACCTAAACCTCATCCCACATCCGTGGAGAAGGCTGAAAACCAAAGGTAGTGAAAGATGTGTTCCATTGGTCGGAGAAGCCCTGTGGGCGGCTTCTAGGGCGATTGAGGGTGCATCTGGAAGTGATTTCCTCTTCCCCAGATATAATCGTGCTTCATCTAGCAATGCCAACTCTGCTTCAGCAGCTAT
>RGHP01000352.1 GCA_010024125.1 Gammaproteobacteria bacterium
AGCCCCTCAGGGGGCAGACCTAGGGGCGATTAATAACGCACTCGCTACCGCACACTTGGGCGACAAACGAGACCTTCCCGCCAGGCTCCTGTCGGGTGGCGAGCAACAACGCTTGGCGGTCGTGCGGGCATTACTCAGGAACCCCAAGCTTCTTGTTCTAGACGAGCCGACGGCGAGTCTTGACCCAGCGTCCGTTCAAATTATCGAGGGACTGATTCGAGACTTTACCGAACTTGGGGGGAAAACCATCTTCATTTCACACGACCTCGGTCAAGCGAAGCGGCTTGGCTCGGAAATCATTTTTTTGCACGAGGGGAGAGTTGTTGAGCACTCCGACGTCGATCTCTTCTTCAGTAACCCAACGAGTAAAGAAGCGAAAGCTTACCTCAACGGACAACTGATTATTTAATGCCGTCAATATAAGGAAATCGATCATGAAAATTTTAACAACCAGACAACTAATTCATTTCCTCGTCAGCACCGTCATCGTTACCAACGCGGCTTTCGCCGAGACAGTCATCCTTCAATCCACAACCTCAACGAAAAACTCAGGTTTCTACGATTACATTCTCCCATTGATCGAGAGGGACACAGGGGTTACCGCAAATGTGGTGGCTGTTGGTACGGGCCAGGCTATTAAAAACGCCCAACGGTGCGACGGAGACGTGCTTCTCACGCACGCGAAAGCCTCAGAAGAGAAGTTTGTGAAAGAAGGTTTTGGAGTCAAACGCTCCGACTTAATGTACAACGATTTTGTGATTGTTGGGCCTGCAAACGATCCGGCAGGTATCCATGGTTCTAATGACGTATCAAGTGCACTCAGAACGATTGCGTCAAAACAATCTTTATTCGCGTCGCGAGGTGACGACTCCGGTACCCATAAAGCAGAACTGAGACTCTGGAAGTCGGTCGAAACTGACCCGACGAAGGCCTCAGGAAAGTGGTACCTAGAGACAGGCTCAGGGATGGGATCAACCCTAAACATTGCGGTTGGCAAGGGTGCATACGTCCTGAGTGATCGAGCAACGTGGATTAAATTCGCTAACAAACAAGACTTCAAGATTCACGTTCAGGGCGACAAGAGACTTTTCAATCAATACGGAGTCATCTTGGTGAGTCCCGCCAAATGTCCAAGCGTGAAGGCCGCAGCTGGGCAGGCATTAATTGACTGGCTTTTATCGCCAACGGGTCAGTCTGCGATCGCGTCCTACAAGGTAAACGGTAATCAGCTATTCTTCCCTAACGGTAACCAGTAAACAAAACAGCAAGGAAGAGCATGTCTAAC
>RGHP01000353.1 GCA_010024125.1 Gammaproteobacteria bacterium
ATAGATCCTGTACCGCTTACATAAGTTGCGCCGGATATGGCTCCAAGGGAGTTACTATTATCTATTATTAACAACTGTGAAGTTACTGATGTAGTTCCGGTATAAGTGTTATTACCTTTAAGCCATAAATAACCGGTAGTGGCCGAACTTGTATTTGTACCAGATTGAACAATGCTACCCGAGCCAGAAATAATGCCTGTTAATTGTTGATAATTACTTGAAGAATATATGAATGAACCATTATTAATAATATTCCCAGCATAGGCATGGAAGGAAATATTGTTTGCTAATACACCGTTACCCTCAATTTTAAACACTCCGTTAATGGTGGTTGAACCGGTGTAGGTATTAAGACCTGTTAATATTAACGTTCCGCTACTTGCTTGAGTTAAATTACCAGCACCAGCAACAATGCCAGGCAAGGTTAAAGTGAGCCCAGCGTTAACTTTAATAATACCGCTTCCAGTCAGTGTAATGCCTCGTTTTGCATCCAGTGCTACATCATTCGAGATAAGTTCTAATGTACCGGTACTACCTGATAAGAATTGAATATTGTCAGCATCAGTTGTACCCGGCACAGCACCTAAATTTCGATCCGAACTAATAACAATAGTACCTGCAGAAATTCTTGTGCCACCTGAGAAGGTGTTGGTACCAGATAAGGTTAAGGTACCCGCACCTGTCTTAGTTAAGTTACCTGTGGATGTGGCAATTGGATCAGCAATGGATGAAGTACCCACCGATTCAATGGTTAAGTTATAAGTACCGGTGATGGCACTACCGGAGGCCACATTCATGGCTAAGGTAGAACCACTGTCTATTTGAATTTCACTGTCAGCAGCCAAAGTAATCAGACCTGAGAGTGTGTTTGAATCACTCACGTTTCGAATCGCACCGTTAGAAGAGATACCGGTACCACTAATCGTAATCGCTTCAGCCACAGTGATGTTATTACTTAAATGTAAGGCTGCACCGGAAGCCACGGTGGTAATGCCTGCGGTGGTACCTAACGCAGCGTTATTGGTAATGCTTAACACACCGACATTAATGTTGGTGGCACCGGTGTAAGTATTGGTACCACTTAAGGTTAAGGTACCCGCACCTGCTTTAGTAAGGTTACCCGCACCACTGATCACACCACTGATGGTGTCATCACCGGCATCACCGGTGGTTAAGGTCACACTGTCAGCAATTTGTACTGCACCTGAACCACTTAAGGATTGGATGGTGTCACTCGCATCGACATCATAGGTACCTGAGTTAATGACATC
>RGHP01000354.1 GCA_010024125.1 Gammaproteobacteria bacterium
GTACCGGAATCGAACCGATGTCCACGGATTTGCAATAGCTTGCTTATGTCTTAAGTAATTGTTTTAAATGCAAAAAATAAACGTGTGCTACAGAGTGTGCTGTACAACTTCTGGTTTGGAGCTCAACAGTTGTTGATCATCATGGTACCGGTCTCGTACGTTGTCTAACGGGATTCAAGACAAACTGCTACGACTCGCAGAAGATGTGTAAACTTTAGAAATTGAGTGATTGAAAAGCCGGAAGACAAATTGGACCAAGAATATCTCAAAGAATTAATCTCAGATCATGCCACCAATCCGAGGAACAAGTATCGGTTAGATCCATCAACCTGCAAGTGTCAGGGGAAGAATCCGTTGTGTGGGGACGAGGTAACTATCTACATAAACCTTTCCCCATCAACATCAATAATCGAAGACATAGCTTTTGAGGGAAGAGGTTGTCCGATTTCACAAGCCTCCGCGTCTCTGGTGACTGAGGTTTGCGAAGGACTATCAAAAAACGAGGCAACGACGTTGTCGAACTATCTCAGGAACACGATAACTGGCACCGTACAAGATCCTATAGTTGAGACACTCGAGGGGGCATGGGCCGAGATTCAAACCCTAACCGCGATACAAATAAACCCGGCACGGGCGAAGTGTGTGACCCTCGCCTGGCATACGCTGACTCACGCACTCGACGGACATATCGAAACAGATATCTCTTCCACCTGACTCTCAACGGCTAGTAGAAAGCCATCGCCCTCTCTAATCCTAGCGGGTCATCGATATCAATCAAGGTACCGCGGTCATTGACCGGGACCTCCTTGATCATGTGAGGATAGCGGTCGATAAGAACCCTCGCACCCTCGTCACCTGTCAGATCTGCTAGTTCGTCAAAAAAGCGGCGACCAATCAGTACAGGGTTGCCTCTCTTTCCTTCATAAACCGGGTAAACCATCGCGGCGCCTTCGGTTGGATCAAACGCCTCCAATAACGCGGCCACCGTGTCTCTATTAATCAATGGCATGTCACCAAGAAAAATAACCGCCGCGTCAATATCCCCCAAACTCTCAAGCGCCAGCTTTAGCGAACTCGACAATCCGAATTCTGGGTTAGGATTTTGAACCGACGTTACGTCAGCCGGCAACCGCTGACAGATTTCATCGTAGTCTCTGTAACCAACGAACACTTTTTCATGAAACTCGGTCCCACTAATTAGACTCAAGACAGGGTCGATTACCTGCTGATCACCCTTCCAACGAGCGAGAAGTTTGTTGGTCTT
>RGHP01000355.1 GCA_010024125.1 Gammaproteobacteria bacterium
ATCGCATTTATTTGGATACACCGCCTGCGCTGAATTTCTTTTCCCGGTCAGCGATGATTGCATCCGATCGGGTTGTCGTCCCTTTCGACTGCGATACGTTCTCGAAACAAGCGCTTTACCAATTAACTGAAACTATTGAAGAGATTAAGGCCGATCATAATCCTGATCTTATTCTTGAGGCGATCGTTCCTAACCAAGTCCCTGCGCGCGCAAAATTGCCCCAGCAATTGATCGCTGAGTTAAAAGCTGACTCGTTACCTGTGTCGAGCACCACTCTGTCATCGAGTGTTGTCATGCGGGAGTCACATGAAAAAGCGAAACCTCTCGTATACCTCAGTCCGAAGCATCGCCTGACTCAAGAGTTTGAGGCGTTGTTTCAGGAACTTGAGTCGGCCAAGTAATGGATCAACACTCAGAAACCATTATTGAAGCTTTGAACGCATTAGAGCTGGGTTTACGCGAACTGGGTTTGTGGTCGGATACCCGTCCTGAACCAGATGCTTTGGCCAGTACGATGCCGTTTTGCTATGACACACTTGAGCTTGAACAGTGGCTGCAGTTTATTTTTTTAGGTCGGATGCGAGAAATTCTCGAGCAGGGAGATGCTTTGCCAGAGTCCTGTGCGATTTATCCGTACATTGAGATGTTATCGGGTGCTGGGAAAACCGTGCATCCAAAACTGGCTGAGCTAGTCCAGCAGGTTGATTGGAGCATTTCAGGAGAGAGTGGTAGCGGGGAGAGGATTTGAACCTCTGACCTTCGGGTTATGAGCCCGACGAGCTACCAGGCTGCTCCACCCCGCAATCGAGGCGCGTACTGTAATCAAGTGCAGTTGTTTCGTCAAGTAACACATGACAAACAAATACACTATTTTTTGACAACTTGGTGAATGAAACATGATGGCGCCTAGAATTCGCGCGAATCGCTACAGTGTAATGACACTAGAGTGGCCTAAAGACAGCGAGCCGCTCGAACAATGGCTTAAAGAACAGTGCGAAAAAGCGCCAGCTTTGATGCAGGAGATCGCGATTGTCCTCAAGCCGTCATCAGAGCACGAATCGGACGAAATCCAGGCTGCTGTTGAGGTTTTAGACCAACTCGGTATTGGTTTGATTGGGTTGGCTGGTGATTCAAGGCATCGTGCAGTTGCTGATGACATGGGCCTTGCATGGCTATCCCCAAACAATGTGACTGTCGATCCTCAATCGGACCATGAGCAGGTGGCAAATCCACCACGTGAAACAGCTCTGGTTGTCGAAGG
>RGHP01000356.1 GCA_010024125.1 Gammaproteobacteria bacterium
AGGTCGTGCGCTGATTCAGGATCGATTCGAAATAGCGCCGGTTTGATTAATGAATACACGACATCTCCCTCGTCGCCAGGCGCGAAGTGTACAGAACCTCAGGCGCTAGAGCCACGATTCAATACGACTTCAAACTTACACTTCTTGAATATTGAAGGAGTCGCCAGTCACAAGCGGCCAATACTTTTTAATTCGCATATCCTCCATCACACCATCACCAAATAGAGCGCCAGTCTCGACCTTAGGATAAACCTCATCAGCCAGCTTAATCTCGCTGCCTGAGAAGCGTCGCTCAACATGTCTACGATTGAGCCGTATCGGATGATCGATACCTGCTGCACCCAGGATTTCAGCAACAGCTTCAAGCGTATTTTTGTGGAAAGTCATTACCCGCTGCGCACGACTCTCAATATCAATAGCACGGTAACGCGCCGGATCCATCGTAGTGATTCCAGTCGGACAGTGCCCTGACGCACAATCGCGAGCTTGTATACAACCTAAGGCAAACATGAAAGGACGCGCCATATTGATCCAATCAGCCCCAATTGCCGATACTCTTATCATATCCCAAGCACTCACCATCTTTCCTGAAGCACCGATGTTGATGCGCGATCGAAGGCCTGCCGCGCGCAATACATTATCAACGAGTACCACACCGTCTCGTAAAGGCACACCAACATTGTCGGCAAATTCGACAGGCGCGGCCCCTGTTCCACCTTCAGCCCCATCAACGGTAATAAAATCAACAAAAACCTGACGCTCCACCATCGCTTTTACAAATGCAATGATCTCCCAAGGGTGGCCAACACAGAGCTTAATACCAACCGGTTTACCACCGGATAGCGTCCGCAATCTCTCTGCGAAGTCTATTAGCTCGTTAGGTGTCGAAAATTCACGATGCTTCGATGGTGAAATACAGTCTTTCCAAGCTGGAATACCGCGTGTTTTGGCAATCTCCGGAGTCACCTTGGACGCCAGCAGCATTCCGCCGTGACCAGGTTTTGCCCCCTGACTTAGCTTGATCTCGATCATTTTGACCTGATCAGATGTCGCTTTCTCCTGGAACAAATCTGGATCAAACCCACCCTCAGGAGTGCGGCAACCGAAATACCCTGTGGATATTTGCCAGATGATATCGCCACCCTGCTCATGGTACTGAGACAAGGATCCCTCCCCAGTATTCTGGGCAAAACCACCAAGTTTTGCGCCCTTATTTAATGCGGCAACTGCCGTTGGGGACAGTGCTCCAAACGACATTCCT
>RGHP01000357.1 GCA_010024125.1 Gammaproteobacteria bacterium
CTCTGTCCCGTCTTTAATGACTGTAACCGAGCATTGAGAGTGACCATATCTACCATTCCATCCAGTTATATATTTTGCTCTCTTACCTACAGAAAAGTTTACGGCAACGAACTCTCAGGGAAAGCGAAATTGAATTTTTACAAAATCCGAACAAAGACAACGAAACCACTCTAGTACAACTAAACAGATTTTTGCCATTTCTGTGTAAAGAAATTTTTGCTCGCACATACCAGACTGGGGCAGCCTCAAGATACGAGTTTTTTCCTCTAAAGGTGCTAAGAGCTACACCTGCTCGCGGAACTGGTGGTGAACAAGCGTCTCCAAGCTCACATAATCGAGAATCTTCTCGTGTGTGCTCTCGAGCACGACAGGGGCGACAACACCAGCCCGCACGGCTTCCACCCACCGAAGCGCACACAAGCACCACCGATCACCGGGCTTTAAGCCAGGAAACTGGAACTCCGGACGGGGCGTAATTAAGTCATTACCCAGCTGGTATGAGAACTCGAGAAACTGAGACGTCATCACCGCACAAACCACATGACTACCACGATCAGACGCATCTGTCTGGCAACATCCGTTGCGAAAATATCCAGTGACCGGATCCATGGAGCACGGGGTGAGGACCTCACCCAGAACATTGAGTTGTGTTTTATATGTCATGAGAACTTAGTTGGGGTCATTCAGGCAAAAAAAAGCCCCGGGAGATCCCAGGGCCGTTTGGTGTAGAGCGGCTAGCTTATTTGGGTCAACAATTGGTCCAAACTGGACTTGGCGTCACCGTAGAACATCCGCGTATTTTCTTTATAGAAAAGCGGATTCTCGATACCCGAGTAGCCAGTACCCTGACCACGCTTCGAGACAATCACTTGTTTCGCATTCCAAACCTCAAGCACCGGCATGCCCGCGATTGGAGAGTTCGGATCCTCCTGTGCCGCAGGGTTCACAATATCGTTAGAGCCAATAACAATCACGACGTCTGTTGACGCGAAATCCTCGTTAATTTCATCCATCTCAAGAACGATATCGTAAGGCACTTTCGCTTCAGCGAGCAGGACGTTCATGTGTCCGGGCAAGCGTCCTGCAACAGGGTGGATCGCAAAACGAACCTCTTTCCCCTTTGCGCGCAATCGACGGGTCAACTCGCTCACAGACTGCTGCGCCTGGGCGACAGCCATACCGTAGCCAGGAACGATGATGATGCTATCAGCATCATCTAAAGCGGCCGCAACACCATCAACATCGATGGCAATTTGCTCA
>RGHP01000358.1 GCA_010024125.1 Gammaproteobacteria bacterium
CGGTAACACTGAACCGAAAGGCTTCGGTCACATCTGTGTCTCGGTACCTGACGTTAACGCCGCCTGTGACCGGTTTGAGTCAATGGGGGTAGAGTTCGTCAAGCGCCCCAACGACGGTTCCATGAAGGGTATCGCGTTCATCAAAGACCCGGACGGCTATTGGGTGGAGGTGTTCTCTCCGATCGATTTAACCAACGTTATTCTAGAACATACCTAGGTTAGTTTTGAGTCATTCGACGCGTTCCAGAGCCGTGATTGCCGGATCGCGTGTACTCTTTTGGTCTTGAATTACGCGCAAGCCTCCCACACCCATTGATTAGGAGAAAGGAGGCTAGTTTGCGCAGGGTTTTAATTGTGGTGGACACGTTTTTGGCTGTTCTGTTCGCACTGTCGGTTGTCGGCATCCTTATCGTGCTGTCCGGGTCCGTTATGGATTTGGATATATTGATCTTCTTCGTGGTTCTCGGTGTTCCATACGGGCTTCTCCGTTTTGTTATTTTGGGTAACCCGCTACCCTTTACAGCGTTACCGAAATCGGAGCGATCAGACGTCTGAATAGGCTAGCTTTTAGACGACCGGTTGCTCGGGAGATGATCCTCGATAGAGGAATACTGAGACGTTAGTTAAGGTTTTTATCGGCTAATCTCCGCGGGGTTGCCAGATACTACCCGTAAAATCATAGGTTATCTGCCGATGACAAGTTTTTGAGTACAGCGCCACGCTCAATCGCTCGGCCGTTGATGTAGTGGCAGGAATGTAGAAACATTTAAATATTCCCTGCGGATGACGCTCTTGGTGGTCAAGATCCATAACAACAGAGGCATTCGGTGCCAGGTCTGTTTGAGGTTGATGGTTGTTCGGCCCTAATAAGTTTGAATCACGGGCGCAACCACCCAAAATAAACCCCAACAGAAGGCAGGTATTCCCAAATCCCCTCATAGATTGAAGAGTAATTCTTTCCCATCCAGATAGGCTGCAAACACGGGGTCTCCGAACCAACTCAACGCTCCGAAAACCATGACGGCTGATATGGCGTACTTCCCTTGCATACTCAACCACAGAAAAACGTCTGGTTTGACTCTCTCGTTAGTTCTGGATGACATACATGGATCGTCCCCCTCAATGAGCATTTGTTCTTCTTTCTCCGAGAAAAAGCACAACGTTGTCATGACGATTCCGAAAAATAAGCCGGACGGGATCCAAAGTCCGTATGCCATCGTATCTCTCGCAACAAGGTAGGTACCGGTTGATATTAGTGCC
>RGHP01000359.1 GCA_010024125.1 Gammaproteobacteria bacterium
TTCTGATTGCCGCATTGATCGCCGGCACCGCCGGTATTGTCATGCGTCGCCGTGAATCGAATCCTGCTGCCGAAGCAGAAGACCTTGATGACATGAAGACAGACGAAACAGCCAGCAAACCAGACCAAATCAACCTTGCCGATGTTACCGACAATTCAGCCTTGTCGGTACAGCTTGGCTATGGATTGATAGAAATGGTGGACGAGGCTTCAGGTGGACCGCTGATCAACCGGATCACCGGTATCCGAAAGCAAGTGTCACGCGCCCTTGGATTTGTAATACCGCCGGTTCGTGTGCGTGATGATATGGCGCTTGGTGCAAATGATTACCGTATCAGAATAGGCCAAAGCATTGTCGGCGAGGACAGCATTTACCCCGACCGGAAGTTGGCTATTCCGGGCGATACCAGCAACGTAAAAATTGCAGGTATAGAGGTCAAAGACCCAAGCTTTGGCATGGACGCCATATGGATCGAACGGCATAAAGAAGCCGAGGCAGAGAGCAACGGCTATGTGGTGGTTGAACCCGAATCTGTGTTGGCAACGCACCTATCGCAAATCATGTACAAGTTCGCGCACGAAGTCCTTGGTCAGGATGATGTACAACAATTGCTAGATAATCTGGCGCAAACTTCACCAAACCTAGTCGAATCAGTTGTACCAAAATTGGTACCTTTGCATGCGCTGACAGGTATCCTAAGCACGCTTTTGGCTGAACGGGTGCCAATCAGCGACCTAAGAAAAATCCTTGAAACCTTGGCCAATATGGCAGGCCGTAATCTTGGCATCATTGAATCAGCCGAGGCGTTGCGTCCCGGTCTAGCCGGCCTTTTGATCCAACAGATCGCGCCCTTGAACCAACCTTTACCGGTTATCACGCTCAGTTCCGAATTAGAACATATGCTGATCTCGATTGCACGTCAGAGCAATGACGGCAGCTTACTGCTGGATAGCGGCTTGGCAGAACGGCTGATCAAATCGGTATCCCAAGCTAGTGAAAAGGCATCGGCTGACGGACGTCAGGCCGTATTGGTCGTCTCCCCACAAATCCGCCGGCAACTATCAACGATCATTCGCCAACATATTGATGATCTTCCAGTGCTTGGATTTACCGAATTACCTGATAATCGCAAGATTTCGGTTATCGCCACCATCAGCGGTGACACTGATGACAAACTGGAAAACAAATAACCACGCGGCAGCACGCCGTTCATCCAACAAAGGAGGATGACAATGCCAACTTTGACCGTTCAAGCCAACG
>RGHP01000360.1 GCA_010024125.1 Gammaproteobacteria bacterium
CCGAAGTCCCGCGAATAAAAAAGTATCGCCGAGGAAAATGCCAACGATTCCCGAAATCAACAGGATAGGTATTACTTCTGCAGTCAGCGTATTGATTCCGCCGGTAGCCAAAGCCACTGCAAAAAGCATTGCAGACATGATCAACATGCGCACCCGATTGAATCGAATCGCACCAAGCGCACGAGAGGGTTCGACCGCAAGCATGCCGCCGATGGCAAAACATAGCGACGCGCCTAGCGCCGCTAGCTCATAAATTGGCATTTACCAATCGAGATCGTCGGGGATCGGTGGATAGTCATCATCTTGCTCTTCAAGCTTGGCAAGATGAGAAAAGATTTCTTGGCCTTCAAGTCGCTCAATGCACTTCTCGAGGACATCGCGCGGGACAATGCAAATTGCACCATCCAACTCAATTAAACCGATCATGCCGCGAGCCAAACGATCTCTCACGTCCGCACTGACAGGAAACGGCCTGATTTTTTTACCGTAAGGAAAGCGAAAATCAACGCGCTCTGCTTCAGCACCTCGATCAATCACATTCGATTTCACCATGTCACGGACCTGTGCAAGCTTCTCCGCTTTGAGACGCTTCGCCTCACGTTCAACTGCAAGAGCTTGATCCCGAGCTTTTTTCTCATCCCGCGCTTTTTGCTGGGCTTCTTGAAGGCTTTCCTGGATTCCCGGCCCTTTGGGCTCTTTGGACTCAACTCGTTGTTGATGCTTGGCTTGTTTTGCTTTCTTTTTGTTAGCAACACCAAGCGCCAGCAACTGGTCTTGTAAGGACTTACTCATGAGCATAGTCCTCGTAATAAGACTCAGCTAAATCCTCGAACCGAGTGTACTGACCCAAGAACGCCAAGCGTACTGTGCCGATAGGACCATTACGCTGTTTGCCAATAATGATCTCAGCAATCCCTTTTTCTTCGGTGTTCTCGTTATAGACCTCGTCACGGTAAATAAAGCAGATCAAGTCTGCATCCTGTTCGATCGCACCCGAGTTATGACTAACGACACCATTGGCAATCCAACATGAATTGCCAGGAACGGTCATATCAAAAAGTTCTCTGTCGCCTGCTTCTGAAATAGCAACGATTTCATCTAGAGCCAAGTCATCAGACAGATTCTCAGATGAAATTACATGATCGACAGCCTCGGACAAATTGCCAACATAACCCCGGCGTTTAACCGATGTTTGGCGAGATTCGGACAATGCAGCAACTTTGTCACCAACACTCAAATCTTTAACAATCGCCCATCCGG
>RGHP01000037.1 GCA_010024125.1 Gammaproteobacteria bacterium
TTTGTGGTGTCTGGACCACAACTTGATTGGTACTACCACGCGTGATGCGGACGCTCTCTTCGCCTTCTGAGATTTCAATCTCCGCAACGTCCGTGTCGTGTAGCAGTTCGATCAGCTTTTTGATCTTACGAATATCCATGATTCAGCCCTTTAAGTGTTGATTCAGTGTTTCTAGGGCAAACGTGTAGCCCTGCATTCCGCACCCAGCAATCACTGCGAGCGCGATATCGGAAAAATACGAATGGTGACGAAATGCTTCGCGTGCATGGACATTTGAGATATGCACTTCAATAAAAGGTGTCGTGACGGCACTCAGTGCATCGCGGATAGCAACGCTGGTATGCGTCCATGCGCCAGGGTTGATCACAATTCCGTCAACTGGCTTATCCATTAACTGATGGATACGATCAATCATCTCGCCTTCATGATTACTCTGGTAGAACTCGAGATGCATGCCAGTTGGTGCATTGGCAGTCAGCCCATTTTCGAGGTCTTGCAAGGTAGTCGCGCCATAGACGTCTGGCTCTCGTCGTCCGAGTAGATTGAGATTTGGGCCGTTCAGCACCAGCACCTTGGACATAAAATCACCGCAAATTCGTGAAACTTGCGTCTATTTTGCGCGATTTAACGTGAAAATGACAGTTCTGTTTGCTGTGGGGGATAGCAAAACCCGATATCTGCGCAGCCTTGGTAGGTTAAAACCATCAAATTGGGCGCGTTAGATACAGTCATGCGCAAACGTTTCTTATGGATTGGCGTTGGCCCGAGTAGTGGGTCGTCGTACATTTCAGATGCAGAGCGTTGGGTATCCAAGATATCGCCGGCATCGTTTTGCACAATAGTGCGTTCATCGTACAAGTACGTGCCATCTGCGATTGTGATTTCGATCACGTCAGCCTCAGGTTGTGAGACAACAAACGCTTGCTCAGGTGGCAACAGGTCTGGAGCACCGAAGCTTGAGCCAAACGTCCCTTGAGCTTGGGTTAGCGTGGATCCAAAAAAACAGGCCGTTGCAATAAAACTTGAGATAACGCGTTGCACTGATTTCCTCCCGTTGTCATATTGCACAATGATACTCCTTGTTCATTTATTAGAGAAACGGATTAAGCATGCTCGGATCTTTGAAAAACCGTCTGACCGATTTTGGTGGTCAATCCACATGGATAGCCGCTGGGGTTGGTGCCTTTGTATTGTATTTACTCGGTGCGGTTTTGTTAGGGATCCACTGGAGTCAGCCTCCAGAACAGCGTGGTGTTGATGACATTTTGGCGACGACTGCTCCTGCTGATCAGAAAGCGACCATTGGTAATGCGACAGTTGGCACGTTGATTTTCATTACCGAAACCTTGTTGGATAAACCTGGCGGATATTTATCCAATGATGTGACGCCACCAGGGCTTTGGTTGGACAACATGCCGAATTGGGAGTTTGGCGCTTTGGTGCAGGCCCGTGATTTGGCGCGGGCGTTGCGGAAAGACCTATCACGTAGTCAATCTCAGTCAACGGAAGATGCAGACTTGGTTGTTGCCGAGCCTGCTTTGAACTACGACAGTGGTAAATGGTTCCCTTCTGCCGAGTCGAGTTACCGTAAAGCAACTGTCTCTCTCAAGTCATACCAAATTCGTTTGGCAACCCCGGGTGAAAACGCACAGCTGTATGCTCGCGCTGATAACTTGCGCAATTATTTAGCTGATGTTGAGACGCGACTCGGCTCCCTGAGTCAAAGATTGTCCGCAAGTGTTGGGCAGGCACGATTTAATACCGATTTAGCAGGCGACCCTGCTGCGAATCAGTCGACGCTTGACGTCTCAGAACGTGTTGTCAAAACGCCATGGCTCGAAATTGATGATGTCTTTTTTGAGGCGCGCGGTTCAGCTTGGGCGCTTTTGCATATTCTGCGAGCAATTGAAAAAGATTTTGGATCCGTTCTTGAGAACAAAAATGCACGTGTCTCGTTGAAGCAAGTGATTCGTGAATTAGAGGCTACTCAGCAAACAGTCTGGTCGCCGATGATATTGAATGGGTCTGGATTCGGGATTTTTGCAAATCACTCGCTGGTGATGGCGAGCTATATCTCAAGAGCGCACGCAGCCATTTCTGATCTGCGTGCACTGTTAGCTCAGGGCTAATTATTTCTTCGCAGCCTCGACTGATGCGATCACAGCATCACGCGCTGCATCGGATCCGCGCCAGCCGTCGACCTTGACCCATTTGCCTGCTTCAAGATCTTTGTAGTTCTCGAAGAAGTGTGCGATCTGGTCAAGCAGTAATGAGCCCAAATCTTGTGGCTCTTTCACATCTTTATAAAGCGTTGTCAGCTTGTCATGTGGGACCGCAAGTACTTTCGAGTCGCGACCTGCTTCGTCGCTCATATCCAAAATTCCGATTGGACGTGCACGAATAATTGAACCTGGCTGAACTGGATATGGTGTGACAACCAAAACATCGAGAGGATCCCCGTCATCTGCGAGTGTATTTGGTACATAGCCATAGTTCGCTGGATAGAACATCGGAGTCGCCATGAAACGATCGACGAATACAGCATCATATTCTTTTTCGATTTCATACTTAATTGGCGTTGAGTTTGCTGGGATTTCAATTGCGACATAGATGTCGTTTGGAATGTCCTTTCCTGCAGGAATGTCATTGAAGCTCATAAGGTCCTCAGATGGTTAGTAGATAAATAAGTGCACTTTCAAACGGCAAGTCTCCGGTGCTTTAGCCTCTATTTCAACCGATACGCGCATCGATCGCTATCGTGAAATGGTACAAGGCCGTCAATTGCTGTTTGCAGCGCGCAATGACACTATGAATTATCGATGTAAGAGAGAGCGCAATTTGAAAATCCATATCCTAGGGATCTGCGGCACCTTTATGGGCGGCCTTGCACAGCTGTGCCGTCAAAAAGGTTGGGATGTAACGGGCTCAGATCAGCACGTATATCCCCCAATGTCGGATCAACTGCGTCAAGCAGGCATTGTGTTACACGAGGGCTTTGACTCATCAGTTCTGACCGATGATCTCGATTTGGTTGTGATTGGTAATGCCATGTCTCGAGGTAATCCTGCAGTCGAAGCTGTTTTGGATCGAAAAATTCCGTTTATTTCAGGCCCCGAACTCTTGGGGCGTCTGACTGCCGAAATGACGGTGCTCGCAGTTTCTGGAACGCATGGTAAAACGACGACGACCAGTATGCTTGCGTGGATATTGGAAGCCCAAGGGATGAATCCTGGTTTTTTGGTTGGCGGTGTCCCGAAAAACTTCGGCGTGTCGGCTCGCTTAGGTGGAGGCCAAGTTTTTGTCGTTGAGGCTGATGAGTACGACACAGCATTCTTTGATAAGCGGTCAAAATTTGTTCATTACCATCCTGATGTTTTTGGAATTAACAATTTAGAGTTCGATCACGCGGATATCTTTGCTGACTTGGCTGCGATTGAAACTCAATTTCATCATGCCATCCGTCGTGTTCCCTCGTCGGGTTTCGTGGTCAGCCGGACGGGTGTCGAAGCGATCGCGCGTGTTTTGGCGCGGGGCTGTTGGTCTCGACAGATATCCATCGGGAAAGGAACGGTAGTCGATTTTTATGCAAATGCTGATGCGTTGGTCAGTGATGCGATGGGTCAGAGTATTCGCTGGACGATGCGTGGGGCCCACAACGCGCAGAACGCAGAGCTTGCCGTGGCGATGGCGCATGCGGTCAATGTGCCAATGGATCAAGCCTTCAGCTCGCTTAATTCGTTTGAAGGGGTCGCTCGTCGGCTGAATTTATTATTGGAGACGGACAGCCTGAAGATTTGGGATGATTTTGCGCACCATCCAACGGCAATCGAAACCACCCTTGATGCATTGAGTGAGGGTGGGTCAAATCATGGTCCATTGATTGCTGTGATTGAATTGCGGTCGAATACGATGAAGGCGGGTGTTCACGGAAATGCGCTATTGAATTCAACCGCCAATGCGGACCAGGTAATTTGGGTGCTACCTCCTGATGCATCATGGGATTCATCGGTTCTTGAACGTGAGGATGGATCATCACGTGTAATACGCGATGTGCTGGCTGTCGAAGATGAATTGGTCACGCTTTCGTCAGGACAGGTTGTCTTCATGTCCAATGGCGGATTTTCAGGTATTCAGACTCGGGTCGTTGAGCGTTTGCGCATGCGTTGAAAAATTCTGAATGAACCTCACTGTACACAACATGATCTTTGAATCCATCCGGCCTGAGGTTGCTGTGACCAAACCACTCTTTCCATTACCCCTGGTGTTATTTCCAGGTGGGCGGTTGCCGCTCCAAATTTTTGAGGCGCGCTATTTGGATATGGTGGGTGAGTGCATGCGCGAGGGTGGTAATTTTGTTGTCACAATGTCCCGTGCTGAAGGCTTTGCTGATTTGGGTTGCGAAGTCTCAATCCGCGATTTCGATCAATTAAGTAATGGATTGCTTGGTATTTTGGCCGTAGGGGAGCGCAAACAGCAATTGTTCAATCCGCGTCAGCGCGAAGATGGGTTGTGGCTCGCTGATGCTGCAGATCTGCCGATGGAGTCATCTGTTGAAATTCCGGCGGATCATTTGGGCTTGGTTGAATTGTTGAAAAGTTTGCAAGTACATCCTGCGGTGAGGGGTTTGTATAGCGACATCGATTACACAGATGCGACTGAGGTCAGCGCTCGGCTGACTGAGCTTTTGCCGCTCGATAATGAAGTGAAACAGTCGTTCTTTGAGATCGGTGACCCACTTGTCCGGCTTATCGAACTAGAGGCTGAGGTGACAAAACTCCAAATTCGAGGTCGTGACGCCTGATTTCTCATCGCATCCCACTGTATAATCTGTCGAACACGGTGGGGTAAGAATGAATTATCAAAAGATGGCTGAACAAGCCAAAGCAGTGCGAACCACAATTGCAACTGCATCAACGAATACCAAAAATTCAGCGCTCTTGGCGATACGTGACGCAATGGCAGCGTCGCGGTCGCGAATCCTCAAAGCAAATCAGCAAGATCTCGATGCGGGTCGCAGTAACGGGCTCGATAGCGCATTGCTTGATCGCTTGGAATTAAATGATGCACGCATCGACGCCATGATCGAGGGTGTTGAGCAAATTGTTGCCTTGCCTGATCCGGTCGGCGAGATCTCACGGATGACTCGCCGCCCATCGGGTATTGAAGTCGGATTGATGCGACAGCCATTGGGTGTGATCGGGATCATTTATGAGTCACGTCCAAACGTTACCGTCGACGCGGCTGCGTTATGTCTGAAATCAGGGAATGCCTGTGTGCTTCGCGGCGGTAGTGAGGCCTTCCATTCAAACCAGGCAATCGCAGCGTGTATCTCGATAGGTCTTCAATCTGTTGGGCTCCCAGACGCTTGTGTCCAGGTCGCACCAACTGCGGATCGCGAATTTGTCGGCGCGATGATTGGTGGCGACCATCCCATGTGTGACGTGATTATTCCGCGCGGTGGCAAGGGTCTGATTGAACGCATCTCCAAGGATGCGCGAGTTCCTGTGATTAAGCACCTCGATGGCAATTGCCATGTGTATGTGGATGCAGAGAGCGATCAGCAAGAAGCATTGCGAATTTTAGAAAATGCGAAGACGCATCGATATGGCGTCTGTAACGCAGCCGAATCGTTCCTGATTCATGAGACTGTTGCTGAGAGTTTGCTTCCGGCCCTTGAGACGGTGCTTAAGCCCTATGATGTTGAAATGCGTGGCTGCGAGCGAGTGCGTGCCATCGTATCATCGGCGAACGCTGCAACCGAAGATGATTGGTTCGAGGAATATCTCGGGCCGATTGTTGCTGTAAAAGTCGTTTCATCGGTTGATGAGGCGATCGAGCACATCAATACCTACGGCTCACACCACACGGATGCCATTGTGTCGACGAATTACAAAACCGTTCGTCATTTCATGCGCGCGGTGGATTCGTCATCAGTGATCGCGAATGCATCAACGCGGTTTGCAGATGGCTTTGAGTATGGACTTGGGGCTGAAATTGGCATTTCGACTGATCGAATCCATGCCCGTGGCCCAGTCGGTCTTGAAGGACTCACGAATCAAAAGTGGATCGTATTCGGAGAAGGGCAGGTGCGCAGTTAGTGCAGGTTCTATTCGGAGGAACCTTTGATCCTGTCCATAACGGCCACGTTGTGATGGCAGAGAGCTTGGCTCGAGCATTTCCAGACGCAACCGTTCACGTGATTCCAAATCGACAGCCGCCGCATCGCGCGAGCCAGGTCTCTGCGGAACATCGCCTCGCAATGCTCAATATGGCGATGGAAGGCATTCCTCAAATTACAGTTAATGCAATCGAGCTTGGTCGTGACGGACCAAGTTACAGTGTTGATACACTTCGCGCTTTTAGGGCGCAGTTTGGTTCGAACGAGTCCTTGGTGCTGTGTTTAGGTGCGGATGCTGTTCGTGCTGTAGATCAATGGTATCAGCCAGAGATGCTCGTGAAGCTCGCCCACTTGTGTATTTTGAATCGAGCCAATCAGACAATTGAAATCCCTCAAGTCTTGGGGTGCTATCAACCCACAGACAGCGTGTCGGATTTTTCAAATCAAGCGAATGGTTTGCTTGGTCGGTTAGCCACTCCGGATGTTCCGGTCTCATCGACAGAAGTGCGTGCTTTGATTGCTAAACAGGCGCCAACTCTTCCCGTACCACTCAAAATTGCCGACTATATTGGTTGGCATCACTTATATCAGGACACTGAATGACTGAAGAAACTGATTTAACGCGACTCATTGTTGATGCGTTAGAAGATTTAAAAGCGCTCGATATTCGGATCGTCGATGTCAGGGGGCAGACCTCGGTAACCGACTGGCTAGTCATTGCGAGCGGAACATCGAGCCGGCACGTGAAGTCGCTTGCTGATCATGTGGCGCAGGAAATGAAAGTGAAGCACGGCATTCCTGCGCTTGGTAGCGAAGGAGCTGATGCTGCTGAGTGGGTATTGGTTGATTTTGATTCGGTCGTTCTTCATGTGATGCAGCCTCCGATCCGAGAGTTTTATGATTTGGAAAGACTGTGGGATCGCCGAAGCCGTGGCCTAGCTGAGGATAGTGAGCATTAATGGCTGACGTGAGGCTTTTGGCTGTGGGTCAAAAAATGCCATCCTGGGTTTCTGATGCATGTTCTGATTACCTACCTCGGTTTCGTCACCAGTTTAAGCTTCACATTGAAGAGATCCCGGCATCAAAAAAAGAGGGTGCTGAAGCGCAGTCGGAACACAAAAAGAAACTGCTGGATCGTTTGAAGCAAAACGACTTTTTGGTGCTGCTCGATGAGCGCGGACGTTCGTATTCTACGTTTGAGCTCGCTGATCAAATGACGCAATGGGAACTCTCAGGCCGTTCTTTGGTCTTTGCTATAGGCGGTGCTGATGGGTGGTGTGACGCAGTGAGGCAACGAGCGGATAGCCAATGGAGTCTGTCAAAGCTTGTATTTCCTCATCCGTTAGCCCGAGTCATTGTTGTAGAACAGCTGTATCGTGCTGATAGTGTCCGGCAAGGGCATCCATACCACAGGAGTTAGGGTTGGAACTTTCAACCGGTGTTCGTGAAAAGAATCTGATTCAGTCCCGAGTTGCTGTCGCTGCTCTTGGTGGGGGGATTCTTTTATTTCTGCTCCTGACTCGACTCATTTGGCTCCAGTTAGTGGAGACCGAGCGATTCCAGACTGCGTCTGAAGCGAACCGGCTACAAACACTGCCGGTTGGTCCTGCGCGCGGGCTCATTGTCGACCGTAACGGCGTTGTTTTAGCAGAGAACCGCCCGAATCTTCAGCTCTTATTGGTTCCTGAAGAAGTACCTGATATGGACCAATTGATCGCGGAGGTTCGGAAGCGCATTGAATTTACAGACAGCGATGCAGAGCGTTTTGCAAAGAACTTAAAAACGCGCCGCAGGCCTCGCGATCCTGTGGTTGTCAAAGATGAATTGCCCGAATCTGACGCGGCACGGATCGCAGTCGATTTATTTCGGTTCCCAGGGCTTCAAATTGAAGCGCGTCCAACCCGTCACTATCCCTATGGCGGTTTGACTGCCCACAGTCTTGGCTATGTCGGTCGGTTATCGCTGAATGAGTTAAAGAATATTGAGGAAAGTCGCTACGCCGGCACGGAGACGATTGGCAAACTTGGTGTTGAAAAAGCGTATGAGGACATGTTGCTTGGTCAAGTTGGTGTAGAGCGAGTTGAGACAAGTGCGCGTGGTCAAATTATGCGCTCGGTTGATCGCGAAGACCCGACCCCGGGCGCGGATATTCCTTTGCATATGGATATCGGCTTAACGGCAAAACTCTATGATGTGTTAGGTGATAACCGCGGAGCGATAGTCGCCATTGATCCCAAAAATGGCGGGATTTTAGGGCTCGCGAGTGCACCAACTTACGATGCGAATTCTTTTATCGGTGGAATCAGTCAGGCTGAATATACGGCTCTGCAAGTCGATCGAGATACACCACTGTTCAATCGTGCGTTGCGCGGACAATACCCGCCTGGATCCACGATTAAGCCGATGATTGGTTTGGTTGGATTGCACTATGGTGCGGTCAGTTGGAAAACAGAAATTGCTGATCGCGGTTTTTTCCAGCTCTCAGGAGACGATCACAAATATCGGGATTGGAAGAAGTGGGGGCATGGTCGCGTCAATATGGACAAAGCGGTCATCGAATCCTGTGACACCTACTTTTATGAAATGGCTGTCCGACTTGGTATCGATCAGATGTCAGAAGGGATGCAGCACTTTGGATTTGGACGTCGACAAGGCCGAGACATTCAGGGTGATCTTCCAGGTATTCTCCCGAGTCGAGAATGGAAAAGATCTGCAAGAAACCAACCGTGGTATTTGGGTGAGACCGTGATCTCTGGGATTGGTCAGGGATTTTGGGTGACCACACCCCTGCAATTGGCAGCCGCAACCACGGCGATGGCGCGCCGAGGAAATTTTATTGAACCGCATTTCTCACTGCTTGAAGACGTCGACGCAGGTGCTCCTGTACCCATTGGTGAGTCGATGGATTGGGAACGGATGATCGATGCCATGGAAGACGTGCTGCATGGAGAGCGCGGAACAGCGCGTGGTGCAGCGCGTGGACTGAATTATCGTATTGCAGGCAAAACGGGAACGGCCCAGGTAATCAGTATTGGACAGGAAGAAGAATACGATGCGGCTGAACTGGAGGAGCGGTTGCGTGACCATGCGCTTTTTGTTGGTTTTGCACCAGCAGATTCTCCAAGTATTGTTGTCGCATTGATCATCGAAAATCGTGGATCCGGTGGTACAACCGCGGCTCCAGTTGCACGAAAAATATTTGATTATTGGTTGCTTGATCGCAATGAGGGCTCAAGGCCCCCGAACACCAATTATGTCGCTACAATCAATCAACGTGTTCTCGAGCCAAAGCATGCTGACAGCAACTGAAACAGGTCACATCGAGTCGTTTAGACCGAAGCGTTTTGCTCAACGGTATGGAGTCGATCCACTATTGACGCTCGCTGTTCTCGTGACAGCCTTATACGGACTGATTATTTTGTATTCGGCTTCGGGCCAAAGCTTTTCGATGGTGCTCCGTCAGGGTGCTCACGTTGTCGTTGGGCTTTGTGTGATGGCGCTGCTGTCGCAGGTCCGTCGTGATGTCATCATTCAGATTACGCCATTTGTCTTTATGTTTGCGGCCCTACTTCTGCTTGCCGTTTTGTTGTTCGGAGTTGGCGCTAAAGGTGCTCAGCGTTGGCTCGCATTGCCCGGTCTCCCAAGATTTCAGCCCTCTGAACTGATGAAGCTTGCACTTCCTGCAATGGTTGCTTGGTGGTTGACACGACACAAGCTTCCGCCATCGATGTTACAGCTTGTGATCGCTGCTGTTCTGATTGTTGTGCCGGTTGCATTGATCGCAAAACAACCGGATCTGGGCACCAGTATCATCATCGCGGGATCGGGTTTTTTTGTCGTTTTCTTGGCGGGAATTTCTTGGCGTTTATTGGCTGTATTGGGTGGGCTTGGAGTGGCGGCTCTGCCAGTGCTTTGGATGGTCATGCATGACTATCAACGGACTCGCGTCATGACCCTGTTAGATCCTCAGAGCGATCCATTAGGTGCTGGATGGAACACCATCCAAGCGATGACAGCGCTTGGTTCCGGTGGAATGTTTGGAAAGGGATATGCTGCAGGAACTCAAGCACAATTGAAGTTTCTTCCTGAATCACATACCGACTTTATCGTTGCCGTCCTTGGAGAAGAGATGGGATTTTTTGGCATCAGTATCTTATTGATCTTGTATGCGCTGATCCTCGGCCGCTGTTTAGTGCTAACAATGCGCGCCCAAGGGAATTTTGGCAGACTGTTATCAGGATCAATCACGCTCACTTTTTTCGTTTACGTGTTCGTGAATGTGGGAATGGTTAGTGGAGTTTTACCTGTGGTGGGTGTGCCTCTGCCATTAATTAGTTATGGTGGGACATCGATCGTTTCGTTGTTGATTGGATTTGGGTTGATTATGTCCATGCAGCGGACAAAACGGGTACTTTCAGGGGAGTCATAATGCGTATATTTCCAGCAATAGCGGTGGTTGTTAGTCTGTGTGGAATGCATGTTCCGATGGCGTCGGCGAACTATGCAGAGCGACCAGAAGTGCAAGCAATGGCCGATCGTTTGGCTGCAAAAGGAATTGATCGGAACGAAGTCTTGAAAGTGATGTCAGAGGCTAAGCGTTTGGACTCTGTGATTAACGCGATGAACCGTCCAGCTGAGAAAAAAGAGTGGAAAGATTATCGACCGATCTTTATGAAAAGCGCGCGTGTTAAAGCGGCCGTGAGTTTTTACCAAACCCATCAAGAGACGTTAAAGCGTGCTGAAGCGGAGCTCGGCGTCCCAGTTGAGGTGATCTTAGCGATCATTGGGGTCGAGACCTACTACGGAAAAAATAAGGGGAGTTTCAGAGCCCTCGATGCACTGGCGACACTTGGTCTTGATTACCCAAAGCGCGCTAAATTTTTCTTGGGTGAGCTCGAATCGCTGTTCCTTCTCGGTAAAGAAGAAAACCTACGAGCGACTGAGTTGAAAGGCTCCTATGCAGGAGCGATGGGCTATGGTCAGTTCATTCCGTCAAGCTATCTCGCGTATGCGGTCGACTTCGATAACGATGGACACCGTGACTTAATCAATAATCCCGTTGATGCGATTGGATCTGTTGCCAACTATCTGGCGAAGCATGGCTGGGATATGAGCTATGGGATCGCAAGCCCCGTATCCAATGCGAAGGCTCAAGTTGAGCGGATGGAGTCTCGTATTGATGTCAAAGAGACTGGTGCGGAATTGGCGTCAAAAGGCGTTGAAGGAATTCCAGATGCATGGTCTTCGTTGCCGTTGGATGTGCTCGGGTTATATGGGGCGAAGGGTGAGGAATTTTGGGCCGTGACTAAAAACTTTTATGTCATCACGCGTTATAACCGATCGCCTTTGTACGCCATGGCTGTGACGCAATTGTCTGAAGATATCGCGAAGGAACTCGGCTTGTGATTCGAAGCGCACTCATCTTGGCTTTACTCTGGCTTGGAGGGTGTTCCTCCGTCCAACAATGGATGGGTGTGGCCGAACCTGTTGATGAGACGGCAGTTGTCGATGAGGTTCCTGATGGTCCGCCATTGATTGCATCAGTTGATGTTGAGACGTTGCCAGAGCCCGTCGCAAAGCCTGAGCCTCTCTCGCAGTATGGGAATCCTGAAACCTATGAGGTTGAGGGCGTCACCTACACAATCGCGCCTGTTGGTCCAGGGTTTTCTGAAATCGGAACAGCAAGTTGGTATGGGCGTAAATTCCATGGGCAACTCACCTCGTCAGGTGAGCC
>RGHP01000361.1 GCA_010024125.1 Gammaproteobacteria bacterium
GCAATCGTGAAAAATTAATAATAAAAACAATTATTAACGAATTGTATAATCTCGAATATTCTGGAGAAAAAAAGCACTTAATCACAGCTTCCAGTAACATGGGTTATTGACATTGAGATGTCCAATAATTGTGTGGATAACTCTGTGACAATCTTCGAAGACCTCAGTTTTTGGGGCATTCTGGTAGGTTGTCTAATCCTTATACAACCGCCTCCGAGTAATACATCACATTGATCCGAATCACGTACTTCGGGGCACCCTCACCGAGGACATCGCCGGCGTGAAACACTGACGCCGGATGGATGCCATGCCTAAAGAATAACGCCCTACCGCAACGCGGCGTGATTCTCTCTACCACCCGCCCCGCGTCCAACAACAGCGTATCACCGCCCTCTACACCCTCTTTCTGACCGTTGAGATAGAGCAGCATCGACAACATCGAACGGCCCGTCTTCCAATACTCCAGCTGATGCGTCTTGGGATTCACACAATACCCCGGCCAGTCACCGTCAAGATGTGGCCTAAACTGCTGGCCAGCCGTGTACCTGTAGGTATTAAAACGGTGACTCACTGCCCGCATGCTTTCACGACCCTCTAGTATCTCCGGAACGAATTGCGATATACGGGCATATAGAACCTCTGCGTCTTTAGGATGAACCATCCAGTGAACGGTCGTGTTCTGTCGCATACCTGGCGGGGTCTGTATGCCTGGCGCCGCTGCCCTGAACCCAAGCTCCTCGGTGAACGCGATCAGTCGCTCGCTTTCCTTCGTTGAGATGACACCATCAATCTGAAAAGCAAGCTTGTCATCGAAGCTCAGGTCAAGATAGCTGTGTGCCTCTTTAGTTTCAGGATCCAATAAGGTCTGACCTGACCGAAAGATTGGTGTCTGCTCTTCAAAGCCTCCACCAGGGAGCGAGCCTAGATCCGTGGCAACAATATCTATATTCATCCTGAATTCCTCATAAAAAAGCCCGGTGCACAAGATGCGCCCCGGGCTCCGAGTCAGCGAACCATCGTTAAATGGTTCTCGCTGCCATTTCCTTGGCGATGTACTCGGCCTGCCGGATCGCTAGAGTAACGATCGTGAGCGTTGGGTTTTCCGCGGCACCGGTGGTGAACTGAGACCCGTCTGACACAAACAAGTTAGGGATATCATGAGTCTGACCCCACTTGTTTACGACACCATCTCGCGCCTTTGCCGACATCCGATTCGTCCCAAGGTTGTGGGTCGATGGATAAGGAGGCGTCGGGAAGGTT
>RGHP01000362.1 GCA_010024125.1 Gammaproteobacteria bacterium
GCAGCAGCGATGACGGCCGCTCCATTTGCAGCACATGCGGAAAATAAGCCGGTTGATATCACCTTTGGTGGTAAGTCAACTGCACAGGTCATGCACAAAGGCAAGTTGGTTACGATCCAGCGTGTACAGGACAACGGAAACAATGTTGACGCATCTTTCGCTAAAACGTCACGTCCTTGCCCACCATTCTGTATCCAGCCAATCAGCCTAGCGCCAGGTGTTGAGACAATCGGTGAAAATGAAATGATCGACTATCTCGAGAAGATGACAGCTGGTGATGATTCAGTTTTGGTGGTTGATTCTCGTACTCCAAACTGGGTTGAGCGTGGCCAGATTCCCGGTGCTGTGAACATTCCTTGGACTAAGCTGAATACAGCGAAGGGAGCTGATCCCCTCTCAATCGGTGAAATCATGGAAGGTCAGTTCGGCGCAACCTCATTTGATGGCTTATGGAAGTTTGGTAAGGCCAAGACACTTGTTATGTACTGTAACGGAATGTGGTGTGGACAGTCTCCAACGAACATCAAGGCATTGCTCGATTTCGGTTATCCAGCCCACAAGATCAAGTGGTACCGCGGTGGTATGCAAAACTGGGCTAACCTTGGGTTGACTACAGTCAAGCCATAATCAGGTACTAATTGGAAAAGCCCGCTCTAGTCGCGGGCTTTTTTATTTGTGCGGTAGGTCCTTGTCACATAGGGCTCTGGGTTGTAGTATTCGCGGCCTTCACATCGGCGCGTTGGCAGAGTGGTTATGCAGCGGATTGCAAATCCGTGGACATCGGTTCGATTCCGGTACGCGCCTCCAAAATATTTAATTGTTGTATTGTTCGAGTTGTATCTAGTTAAATTCAACCGGGATGTCGTCCCAGTTTTAACTCACGTCCGGGAATTAACGTGCAACGCACTTGAATAGAGGCTAATGTGGCGGCCTTCATTCTGTGATGGGATAAGTTAGCCCAAATTGATTATCGATCAAAAAGCGCAGTAGCTTTAATGGTGCTTAACTGCCATTCAAATCTCTTTTTCTATCCAGTAGCTCGTTCGTTCGCTGCTCGATCGGATGGAGATGTTGTTTTTTTAAAAATCCCGTGCATACTGAATCGGTCTGAGATCTTCGAGATTTCAGCACGGATGCTAACCACCTAGAACATTGCACGTTCACCACTCGTCGGTCTCTGTATTACAACAATAATCGGAGACAACCATGATACCTCCTAGTTTTGAGTACCATCGCCCGTCAACTGTTGAAGAAGCTGT
>RGHP01000363.1 GCA_010024125.1 Gammaproteobacteria bacterium
GAATCTTCCAGTGGTCAATACCCTTTTGCATGTCTAAAAGATCAGATCGACCAATCAGATCATCAAATTTGGCGATACCTAACGATGCCATTAATTCTCTGGCCTCTTCTGCAATAAAGAAAAAGAAGTTAACCACATGATCGGGCTGGCCTTTAAATCGTTTTCTTAATTCTGGATCTTGGGTAGCCACGCCCACAGGACAAGTATTTAAGTGACACTTACGCATCATGATACAACCTTCAACCACTAAAGGTGCCGTGGCAAAACCAAATTCGTCAGCACCTAACATGGCGCCAATCACCACATCGCGGCCTGTTTTCATTTGTCCATCCACTTGCAGAACTACACGTCCTCGAAGTCGATTGAGTACCAATGTCTGTTGTGTCTCAGCTAGACCAATCTCCCAAGGTGTGCCCGCGTGCTTAATCGATGAAATAGGTGATGCGCCAGTTCCGCCGTCATGTCCTGCAATGACAATATGATCTGATTTTGCTTTAGCCACACCGGCAGCCACAGTACCGACACCTGTTTCAGAAACCAGCTTCACCGAAATATCTGCATTCGGGTTCGCATTTTTTAAATCATGTATGAGCTGCGCTAAATCCTCGATTGAATAAATATCGTGATGAGGTGGAGGTGAAATTAATCCTACCCCAGGCACTGAAAACCTTAATTTAGCGATGTAAGGGCTAACCTTATGGCCGGGTAGTTGACCTCCCTCACCAGGCTTAGCACCTTGTGCCATTTTAATTTGAATTTGATCTGCTGCACAAAGGTAGGCGGCTGTCACACCAAAACGACCTGAAGCCACTTGCTTAATTTTCGATCGCATGGAATCGCCTGCTTTTAAATCAAAATTAGATTCAATAATGTCCTGTCCTAGATGATCAGCGATGGAGGTATCTTTGGTAATAGGAATAAAACGTTTGGTATCTTCACCACCTTCACCTGTGTTGGACTTACCACCAATACGATTCATGGCAATAGCTAAAGTTGTATGTGCTTCTGTTGAGATAGAACCTAATGACATTGCACCAGTCGCAAAACGTTTCACAATCTCTGAAGCAGGCTCAACCTGATCGAGAGGAATGGCATTGGTTTTTTTGAAAGAAAATAATCCACGTAACGTTTTATGTCGATGAGCTTGGTTATTGATCAACTCTGCATATTCTTTATAAGTTTGATAGTGATTCGCTCGACTGGCATGTTGTAATTTAGCAATCGACTCAG
>RGHP01000364.1 GCA_010024125.1 Gammaproteobacteria bacterium
TGTTCCAATTTTGGGCCAGCGATTATTTTCCAGAAACCGTCTTAAACGGTGATGCTGTTGATCGTGCGATCGCTCTGGCGAAGGTCTCGAACGTCGTAAACGGTATCGACTTCGGTGAGGTTGAGCCCTGGGTTCAATCTGCTGGTGATGCCTGGATTCGATGGGAAACCGACGCCATGGTGATAGCGAATGTTCTCGTTCTAGCGGCGTCACTTAGCGGGGGTTATCTCGGTTATCGCAAAATCAATGCCTCATTCCGAGCCCGTAACAACGTAGAGCGCTTTTTGAGATGGATGTTGATCGGGAGCTCGCTAGTCGCCATTTTGACAACGGTCGGTATCGTTCTGTCGGTGCTCTTTGAATCCATCCGCTTTTTTAAATTGATTCCACCTCAAGACTTTTTATTTGGCCTCGAGTGGAACCCCCAGTTCGAGGGCGCCGAGCGAGCGGGGTCCGGAGGTGGAACTGCGACCTATGGAATGGTTCCCATGTTCGTTGGAACGTTCCTCATCTCAGCGATCGCCCTCACCGTTGCCGTGCCAGTTGGGTTATTTAGCGCGATTTACCTCGCAGAGTACGCGACGCCGCGTGTCCGCGGAATAGTGAAGCCATTGCTCGAGATTTTGGCGGGTGTGCCGACTGTTGTGTATGGATTTTTTGCAGCATTAACGGTAGCGCCCTTCGTAAAATCTCTGGGTGAATCTATGGGTATCGAGGTTGCCTCTGAGTCTGCTTTAGCCGCCGGCCTGGTGATGGGGGTGATGATTATTCCATTTATTTCGTCTTTATCCGACGACGTGATTAATGCCGTTCCTCAGTCACTGCGCGACGCAGCCTATGGGCTTGGATCAACACGCAGCGAGGCGGTACGACAGGTTGTATTGCCCGCAGCGCTCCCCGGTATCGTTGCTGCAGTCATTCTCGCTGTATCCCGTGCGGTAGGTGAAACTATGATTGTTGTAATGGCCGCAGGGCTAGCGGCTAACCTTTCATTTAATCCTCTAGATGCGGTTACAACGGTGACATCACAGATCGTTACGATACTAGTCGGGGATCAAGAGTTTGAGTCGGCCAAGACGCTGTCTGCATTTGCGCTGGCATTGATGTTAATTATTACCACCTTGGCGTTAAATTATTTTGCGCTGCAAATTGTTAAAAAATATCGAAGGAAAATACAATTATTTGGTAGTAACAGAACATGTGCCTAATAAAAATTATGAAAAAAATTTA
>RGHP01000365.1 GCA_010024125.1 Gammaproteobacteria bacterium
AACAAGAGAATAAATCGCACCGCGCTGCTCCAAAACTTAAATCGTCAAAAAGAAAGGCAGTAACAGAACCGGCTCTTGAGAACAAGGTAGCGATCGGCAACATCGGTCAACCGATACAGCAGATACTGCAAAAGCACGAGAACTCATAAACAACATGAAATCGACAGCCTTGTAGCCATCGCTACGCGCAAGCCACCTGCTATTTTTTAGTTGTTTTTGGCTCGCTCGGCCTGCCCCATCGCGAAGTTTAGCGACTTAACCTCGGTGTAGCTCAGCATCTCGTCAAGACCCTCCTCACGCCCGATCCCCGAGTTCTTGTAGCCCCCGTAAGGCTGCCCACGGTAATGGTTCCCGATCCCGTTGACCCAAACGTATCCTGCCTCGATGCTGCGAGAGAGCTCCATCGCAGTGAAGTAATTATTGGTCCAGATCGCCGCCGTGAGGCCGTAGGTCGTCGAGTTAGCGATCTCAATCGCCTCATCAAGGTCGTCGTATGGCATCAGACTCATGATGGGACCAAACACTTCCTCTTGAGCGATACGCATATTCGATGTCACGTTACCGAACACCGTCGGCTCCACGAAAAATCCACCCGGACACCCATCAACCTCCATCGGGTTACCACCGAGCAATAGCTCGGCACCCTCGTCCTTAGCGATCTGGATGTAGCTCAGGACCTTCTGATATTGAGCCTCGGAGACGACAGGACCCATCTTAATCTCGGTGTTCAGCGGATGGCCTACCTTCACCTGCTTGACGCGTTCGACAACTTTTTCGCTGAGCTCGTCGTACTGAGAGCGGTGGATGATTAGACGGCTTGTGGAGCCACAAGACTGACCCTGCCACCCAAAGTTCATCCCGTTGGTGGCGGCCTTAATGGCGTCATCAAGATTCGCGTCCTCACACACAATAAACGGATTCTTACCACCCAGCTCAAGGCTGACATGCTTAACCGCCGACTCCGCCGCCGCTTTTTGAATAGCCATCCCCGACGCGACTGAACCGATGAACGCGATCCGTTTCACACGCGGATCTCTGACCAAAACCTCACCGGTTACACGGTCACCAGTAACAATATTGATAACACCTGGCGGCGCAACCTCAGCGCAAATTTCAGCGAGAAGGCTCGCAGATAACGGCGCCTGCTCTGAAGGCTTCACGACGATCGTATTCCCGGCGATCAACGCCGGGGCGATCCTTGACGCTGCAAAGCCGATCGGATGGTTGAAC
>RGHP01000366.1 GCA_010024125.1 Gammaproteobacteria bacterium
TTCCCCGCCGCCCATTTCGATATCTCCAAGGCGGCGCTTGAGGCTGGTAAACATGTTTACTCAGAAAAGCCATTTGCAACGTCACTGAACGACGCACAACAGCTGCTCGATCTTGCGGCAGAGCGGCAATTACTGATCGGAAATGCTCCCGATACTTTCATGGGGGGACGATGGCAGACCGTGAGGAGGCTGATCGATTCTGGCGTCATTGGTAAGCCTTCGGGATTTACCGCGCATGTTGGGACGCATGGGGTGGAGAGGCATCATCCAAACCCTGACTTTTACTACAAGGAAGGTGGCGGGCCCTTGTTGGATTTAGGCCCTTACTACCTGACCGTGCTCGTGTTTTTATTTGGTCCTATGACCAGAGTTTGCGGCATGAGTAACCGCAGTACAAACACTCGACTGATTGAGAACGGACCTAGACATGGTGAAATAATCGACGTCGAGATCGACACGCACTCCTTATCTCTAATTGAGTTTGATTGCGGAGTCGTGGGTAGCATGACTATGAGCTTTGATGTTTGGGATAGCGAGTCCCCTCGGCTCGAGATTTATGGCTCCGAGGGGTCGATATGTGTTCCAGATTTGGATCCAGTTCATGGCGCGAATAATTTTGACGGTCCGGTATGGTTCCGTCGGCGTGCAGACAGCCGTTGGGAGTTCCAGCCCAGACCTACCAATCGTCCAGAACAATGGCTCGTTGCGGAAAATAGGCACGGATATAACGCGAACTATAGAGGGCTGGGTTTGAGAGATCTAGCCCAGGCCAGTGTCGAAAACAGAGAGCCCAGGGCCAACGGCAAGCTCGCGTTTCACATTTTGGAGGCATTGATCGCTATCGAAGAATCTGCAAGAAATCGGACCTTTCAGGAGATCTCGAGCACGGTCAAGCGGCCGGATCCGATGCCGATCGATGAAGGTTTTGTTGCATGAGCATTACAAAAATAGATATCGGCGAGCCGTTTTTCTCACTTGAGCTTATCGAGGACGAACAACGTCTCCCTGTGCTTTCGAAAACAATCGTGGTGAATCTATCTGTGAATCCGATCACGATAGAAAAACAGAAACTTGCTGAATTTCAGTCTAACTATGTCATGGGAACCGATCTCGTTAATGTGGATCAGGCGATCTTGATTAGAAACTTACGACCTGATTTATCGGAACAAGAATTATGCGATCAAGTAGGAGAGTGCTGGCCGAGTGCCTATCAAGTCCGTAAAGAGGAAC
>RGHP01000367.1 GCA_010024125.1 Gammaproteobacteria bacterium
GCTACAACACATCTTGAGAACCGAGCCTCAAGAACGATGGGCTTTGTGTCTTGAACAGCAACCTGAATTCGAGGCTCTCGCGTCAATTGCACCTCGCAATCAAGACACGTATCGACGACTACTCGAGCACCCACGGCTCCACGAACTCATGATTTGGATGGATGCGCTTGAAACTGAAGCGCTCACTCTAAACCCCGCTGAACTTAGCCAGCTCAAGTGCAAAACCGACGTGCTTGCGCAACAAGACGATGCTTTGCACCCAGCTCATCTAGCTGAAACGTTTGCAGAACTTATTCCCGAGGCGCAGATTCACTTCGTGGAATCCGGGTCATCCTCAGATGAGGCCTATCGTGAATCCATGCAAAAAACGCTGAAAGCAGTCATCACTCGCTAGATACCATACCCAGGAAACAGTTCGAGGTTGGTGTGTGATGGGAGATACAGCGGGTGCTTTGGCTCGCCTTGCTGAGTGACACCAAAACACTGCGGATCAATGAAACTCTCGACAAGCCCATACCTAAATGGGCAGCGTGTTGCACCTGCACCCCAGGCGAGGATTACAGTATCAGTCGTGGTGGCTGTTTCGTGGATGACTAATTGGTTCTTACTCGATAGACGTCGGGCTTGTTTTCCCAACCGATCGGGATACGGCGTTGACTCAGGGATCAAGTTAATCAGCCAGTAACCACCAAACCCGTGAGCGCTCAACAGCCCAATCAGACGACGATTGGTTGGATCATCCGATCGATCGTCCGCAGTCGATGGGTTCAGGCCAATCACGCAAGCAACTGGCCTCTCGTCCCAAAAACGACCCAAACGATAACGACGGCGCCGACAGGACGACCACTCGCTGAGTCGTTTGATCGAATTAAGCGTCAGCTGTTAATCCTGCAGCCTGAATCGCCGCGATTGCCAACTCCTCATCGTTGTCTGACGTGTCACCTGTGACACCGACGGCACCAATGATTGCGCCTGAATCATCACGAACGAGAACGCCACCAGCAACGGGAACCAATGATCCATTGCAGAGTGCATTCATGGCTTGAATAAAATACGCCTGTTGCTCAGCACGTTCGCCAAGCTTCCGGCTACTCAGCCCCATCATGACAGCTCCGTTTGCCTTCCCTTTGGCAAGATCAACACGAATCGGCGATGCACCGTCCTGTCGCTGCGAGGCAATGACAGCTCCTCCAGCATCAACCACGACCGCAGTCATGGGTTTCAAATCG
>RGHP01000368.1 GCA_010024125.1 Gammaproteobacteria bacterium
GACGCCTTTCGTGTCGATCACTTTTCCTACGGAAGCCAAGCTTCCATTCCTGCAGCCTCAGCGATGGCAACGGTCGGCTGGTGGGCTGGGTACTCGTTTCCTGGATATTTTGCATTCGCATACGCGGACACCCTTGGATGGAATGCCGTATATATGATGCTTGCGGGCTGCCTCATCGCGTTCATGATTGCAACCTGCTTTGTTACCGAACCTGTCACTGACAGGGAATCTCTTCAACGAGAAATTGAGTCTAATTACGTAACTGACGGCCAATCGAAAACCCAACGAATCATCACTTGGTTGACGGTCACTGCTTGGGAGCCGCTGGCTGATTTCTTCAAGAATCATGGATTACGGCTCGCCATCCTCATCCTTGTTTTCATCTTTCTTTTCAAAATCGGTGAAGCTTTCTTGGGACGTATGTCGATTGTGTTTTATAAAGAGCTCTTTACCAACGAGGAAATTGGCACCTATCAAAAACTCTACGGTGGACTCGCAACCTGCATCTTCGCGTTAATTGGTAGTGTGATTAATGTCCGGCTTGGTGTAACGCGCGGCCTCTTCATTGGTGGCGTCGCAATGGCCGGCAGCAATTTATTGTTCGCATGGCTCGCGATGGCAGGGCCTGACAAATCCATTTTGTTGCTTGCTATTTTAACTGACAACTTCACAACGGCGTTTTCGACTGTCGCTTTCGTGAGTTTTCTTACAGCATTGACAGGCAAAGCATTCTCAGCGACTCAGTACGCTCTTCTCGCATCCATTGGCAATGCAGGGCGCACAGTGCTGGCCTCAAGCGGTGGATGGTTTGTCGACTGGACAGGCGGCAATTGGACGCTATTCTTTGTTATCACTGCGTTGATGGTTATTCCAGGTCTCATTCTTTTAATGATCATACGTAAACCGCTTGAGCAACTATCAATCCGCCAAAAGGAATCCAATGGGTAATCGACTGACAAAGCTCTACACCAAGACTGGAGATGATGGCACAACTGGGCTTGGCGACGGCTCAAGGACAACAAAAGACAGTGCCCGAATCGAGGCAGTTGGAACAATTGACGAACTCAACTCATGGATTGGCTTACTGCTCGCAGAACTCCCTGCAGACGAGCAATTGATCGAGCCCTTAACCGATATTCAGCATCGGTTATTCGATCTTGGTGGAGAGCTCGCTGTACCTGGATTTCAGCTGATTCAAGCAGAGATGGTGTCAGACCTTGAA
>RGHP01000369.1 GCA_010024125.1 Gammaproteobacteria bacterium
CTGGTCGCATAGAGGTCAACCATGGCACGCATTACGCTAAACAACATACGACACAGTTATCTACCAAATCCGAAATCAGACGATGATTACGCATTACAGCGCGTTCATTTAGATTGGGATGACGGTGGTGCCTACGCATTACTTGGACCATCGGGTTGCGGCAAAACAACATTGCTCAACATTATTTCTGGTCTGTTGATCCCGAGTGAGGGGCAACTACTATTCGATGACCAAGATGTCACGGCACTCGAACCCGATGAGCGCAACATTGCTCAGGTGTTTCAGTTCCCTGTGATCTACGACACCATGACCGTTCGTGAGAACCTTTCGTTTCCGCTCAGAAATCGTGGAGTGGATGAAGAGACGATTGCTACGCGTGTCGCAGAGATTGCAGCAATGCTCGAACTCGATTCGATGCTTGATAAGAAAGCGGCGGGTTTGACTCCAGATAACAAACAGAAGATTTCACTTGGTCGCGGCCTGGTCCGTGATGATGTGAATGTGATCATGTTCGATGAGCCATTGACGGTGATTGATCCGCACTTGAAGTGGAAATTACGGTCAAAGCTGAAAGAGCTTCATCAGAAAGTGAATCGCACCATGATTTATGTCACCCACGATCAGACGGAAGCGCTGACCTTTGCTGATCAGGTCGTTGTGATGAATTTCGGTCAGGTGCTCCAAGTCGGTACACCAGTCGAGCTATTTGAACGTCCAACCCATACATTTGTTGGTCACTTTATCGGTTCACCGGGCATGAACGTACTGCCAGCATCTGTGGTTGCAGGTAGCGTTCAGATCGCGGGCCATACAGTCGACACTGCAAGTGATATCGCAAATCTTAAACAAGGCACGGTCGAGGTCGGAGTGCGTCCGGAATTTGTTCGCTTTACCGATTCTGGGATTCCAGGAGCTGTTGAAACTGTCATGGATGTTGGGCGCCACACCGTGGTTAAAGTCAAACTGGATGGACTGGATCATTCGGTCAACGTCATCGTTGATGAAGGGGATGATCTCCCTGAAGGTAACGTTCATTTGCAATTTGAACCGGCACAGACGCGTCTCTATGAAGACGGCTGGATTGTTGCTGAGACACAAGGATAAGGGAGAATATTTATGAAAACGTCAAATCCTAGAGCGTGGTTCCTTGTTCTTCCTGTCATCTGCTTGGTGGCATTTAACGCATTGATTCCGTTGATGACTGTTGTGAAC
>RGHP01000370.1 GCA_010024125.1 Gammaproteobacteria bacterium
CGGTTCGATGTCGCATAAGTCAGACCCATACCCTGGATACCACGCGAGTCATATGCAGGGAATTCCTGACCCTTCACGCTCATTGAAAGCTCAGGCTGACCATACTTTTCGCATAGACGCTTTGAACCGAGTCCGATCTCGACACCGAAACCTTCACCATTGGCCGTCATATCAACCAATTCACACAGGGCTTCGGCCGAACCGAATGGGGCCTTCACACCAATCTTTTTCTCGTCTAGCGTGCCGTTTTCATACATTTCCATCACTGCACCGATGGTCGCACCGAAGGAGATCGGATCCATACCCTGCTCGTTACAGATCAAGTTTGCGTACTGTAACGCCTCAAGATCTTTTACACCGTTTGCGGCGCCGAGTGCCCAAGCGGCCTCATACTCAAGACCACCAGATGCGCCGTGATATTGTGGCTTCTGCTGAACAGAGAAGTGGTCCTTATCGATCTTGGAGATACGACCACAAGCGATCGTGCAGCCAAAACATGCCTGATTGGTCACAAGATGCGCCTTGCCGTCGCTTTCACGAGGCTTCGCCATCGCCTCAGCAGAGATGTCATTGGCGCTCTCAAACGCGACATTTTTGTGGTTACGCGTCGGGAGGGCACCCATCTCGTTAATCACGTTCATCAGTACCTGAGTGCCATAGGTCGGGAGACCCTGACCCGTTACCGCGTTTTCGGCAAGAATTTGCTTCTTCTCAGCCGTAACTTTCTGGAACTCAACAGGGTTAGCGACATTACCGACACCCTGCGTTCCTCGGATAGCAACTGCCTTCAGGTTTTTCGACCCCATGACAGCGCCAACACCCGAGCGTCCTGCCGCACGGTGCAAGTCGTTCACCACACAAGAGAACAGAACCTGGTTCTCACCGGCCTTACCGATCGATGAAATTCGGATCTGCGGATCCTGGTTCTCTTTCTTGATCTGCTCCTCGGTGTGCCATGTTGACGTACCCCAGAGATGAGACGCATCGCGAAGCTCGGCCTTATCGTTCTCAACCATCAGGTACACAGGCTTCGATGATTTGCCTTCGAAGATAATCATGTCCCAGCCGGCAAACTTCATCTCGGCACCGAAATATCCGCCAGAGTTGGAACACGCGATCGCTCCGGTCAGTGGGCCTTTCGTTACCACTGTGTAACGACCGCCGGTTGATGCGATTGTTCCTGTCATCGGACCGGTCGCCATAATGAG
>RGHP01000038.1 GCA_010024125.1 Gammaproteobacteria bacterium
ATCACCCTCTGGTCAGGCGACACGTTGATCGACGCGCTATTAGAGGTCCCACCCCGGTATCGAGATGAGTTTCAAAATGAACTCAAAACACACATTCACAACTGGCAACAACTGCTTCAGTCTTGTGGGCTGAGCGCACGGGCAGAAACCACGAACTCATAGCGGCCGTCCAACTCGTCCTGTGATACCAATTCATGCTGCATAAAGCGACACATGGTTGGGATGTCACGAAGCGTCGAGGGGTCTGTCGCAACGAGTTTGAGACAGGTTCCTGCGTCAACTTGGCGTAGGGCATTACGCAACATCATCACAGGCTCGGGACATTTTAAGCCAGTTGCATCAATGGTCTCTGCGACTAATGGAGTGGGCGACTTTGGGTCAGACACGCTTGCATCTCTTTTCAATCCGGTGACTAATGTTACTGCTTTTTTCATAAGAACTGCACGGAGCACAGCATGTCCAAGCGTATTGCACTAGTGACAGGCGGTACTGGTGGTATCGGAACCGCCATCTGCCAAGAACTTTTTACCCAAGGATTTACAGTCGTCGCCGGATATAATTCGGGTGGCAATCATGACAAAGCCAAGGCATGGCAAGAAGAACAGCGCGCAGCTGGCTTTGAATTCGATGTCGCTTACGGCGATGTATCTGATTCTGAATCAGCACGTCAGTGCATCGAAGGGATCGTTGAAAGACACGGTAATATTCATTGCTTAGTGAATAATGCCGGCATCACGCGCGATTCCACTTTCCGCAAGATGACACTCGAACAGTGGGACCAGGTGATGCACGCAAACTTGCGTTCGGTATTTAACATGACCCGCCTCGTCATTAATGGGATGCTGGAAGAAAAATGGGGCCGTGTGATCAACATCAGCTCGGTGAACGGTCAGAAAGGACAGTTCGGCCAGTCAAACTATGCGGCAGCTAAAGCAGGGATGCATGGTTTTACAAAATCACTGGCTCAAGAGGTCGCATCCAAAGGTGTCACTGTGAATACAGTGAGCCCTGGCTACATTATGACAGCAATGGTTGCAGCCATTGGTGATGAAATTCTTGAGAAGATTGCATCAACAATTCCTGTTGGGCGCCTTGGTAATCCTGATGAAATTGCCTATGCAGTTGCCTTCCTCGCGTCTGAGCGCGCAGCGTTTGTCACAGGTTCAAACCTCGCGATCAACGGTGGACAGCATATGTTCTAAGGGCTAACGCCCGACAGCCGGCAAGGAATTCTCTTTGTCGGCTTTCCTTTTATTGCGCTGCACAATAAACTATCGACTTCTATTTTGAGAGGACACGGACGTGAGCACTGAGAATCAGCAAGCACCGGAAAAATTATTCGAATCCATGAACGCAGAAAGTAAGCGCCTTCTGCAGGGTTTGATGCGCTCTGAAGACACCGCAGATATCGTGAAAAACTTAACCGATGTCTGGACTCAGTTGGTCATGCAACCATGGACAAATCCACAGGGTTGGTTGGAAATGGTGACCAAATACCAGCAAGATCAGTTCAAGTTGTGGACTGATTTGATGAGTGGCACCATGAACTTTCAGCCACAGAAAGATCGACGATTCGATTCAGACGAGTGGTCAAAACTGCCTGTGTTTGATTTCATCAAGCAATCCTATCTTTTAACAGCTGATGTCCTCAGCAAATCGACAGATGCAATTCCTGTCGAGGGGAAGGAAAAAGACAAGCTAAAGTTCTATACGCAGTATTTTATTGACGCGATGAGCCCATCGAACTTCGTCACACTGAATCCTGATGTCTTAAAAGAGGCCATGGAGACGAACGGACAAAGCTTAGTTGATGGACTTCAAAACTTGATGACAGACCTTGAGAAAGGTCGCATCACGATGACTGATGAATCAGCTTTCGTTCTTGGCGAAAATATTGGTGTCTCTGAGGGATCTGTCGTTTTCCGCAACCACTTGTTTGAACTCATTCAGTACACGCCATCAACTGAGACTGTGCATCAACGTCCGCTGTTGATTGTTCCTCCTTGTATCAACAAGTTCTATATCCTCGATCTGCAACCACAAAACTCGTATGTGAAATGGTGTGTTGATCAGGGCAATACCGTGTTCTTGATCTCGTGGGCGAATACAACACCTGAATACAGCCATATCGGCTGGGACGATTACGTTCAAGACGGAATTTTTGAAGCAACTCGGGTTGTGAAAGAGATCACGGGCGAGAAGAAGATGAACGCTGTGGCTTGGTGTATCGGTGGCACGATCCTCGGTTCAGCGCTTGGCGTAATGCAGAAGAAACGTGATTCAAGCATCGCATCAGCGACCTTCCTGACAACGCTCCTCGACTTTTCAGATCCAGGCGATTTGGGCGTCTTCCTTGATGAAGAAGAAGTCGATATGCGAGCTGCTCAAGTATCGAAAGATGGTGTGATGTCAGGGAAAAGCCTGGCGCTTGGCTTCAACATGCTTCGCTCAAATGATTTGATCTGGTCTTACGTGGTACCCGCCACGATGTACAACACGTACATCCGTGAAATGTACGTGAATAACAGCTTGTCAAAGCCAGGTGGATTCACCTGCTGTAATAAGCCAGTTGAGTTGGATAAGGTCAAAACACCTGTTTATTTCCTATCAGCTATCGAAGATCACATTGCACCATGGAAGACAACGTTCCTTGGAACCGAGCTTGTTGGCGGGCCAGTTGAATTCGTTCTCGGCGGCTCTGGCCATATCGCAGGAGTCATTAACCCACCTGTCAAGAACAAGCGTAATTTCTGGACTAATGGCGAAATGGGTCAGGGTGCCGACCATTGGCTTGAAACAGCCACGGATCATCCTGGATCGTGGTGGACTCATTGGCATGAGTGGTTAGATAAGCAGGATTCAAAGCAGGTTCCTGCGCGTCAAATTGGTGCAAACAAGGAATTTAAAGAAATCGTTCCTGCACCAGGTGACTATGTCCGCGTTCGCCTCTAAATAAAACGCAACGACATAAAAAAACCCCGGCTGATTGAATCACCCGGGGTCTTTTATTGATCTCGTAATTTACTTCTTGAACGACTTCGCCATTTCTTCAGTATTTTTCTTCACAAGATTCAACGTCTCTTCACTCACCTGAGTCCAAGATGAAGCCTGCTTTTTCGCGAGCTCAGCCATTTTCTCTTGATACTTCTGAAGGAATTTTTTGTGAACTTCCATCAATTCAGGCATCGATTCGCACTGGCAAACAGCGCGCGCTTCTTCAAGCGCATCAGCCATCATTTCTGTTGAAAGCTGCGTTTGCTCTTCCGCTAGTGACTCAAGCATTGAGCGCTGTAGCTCAAGCAGGTCAGTCATTGGCTTCATCGCTTTTTCAAATGCGTCGAGATTCATCATCGACTGCATTGATTTCAACATTTCTTCATTTTGCTTCAATAATTGATCAAACATCATTCGGTCCTCTAGGAGATGGTGCATTGCAATAAACGAAAAATACGTTGCACTGCACAAAAATACAAGTCGAAGATTTCACGCAATAGTCGTAGAGGAAACGCCACAAGCAAAAACGCTTCTGATAGGATTTCCCTGCGATTCCAATTTAGGACAAGAACACCATGACCGCGCTGTGGACCCCCACTCCCGAACGTATTGCTAACGCTGGTATCACCGACTTGATGGCACATTTCAACGCGAGGCTCGGGCGATCAATTCATGACTATGACGGGCTCCATAAATTAAGCGTTCATGAACCCGAATCATTTTGGGATGGCGTTTGGGAGCATACCAACCTGATCGGCACACGCAGTGGACCAACGCTAACCGACCGCAAGGCAATGCCTGGCGCTCAATTCTATCCTGAATCGACTTTGAACTTTGCTGAAAATTGTCTTGCGCATCAAGCGCCCGACTCTCATGTTGCTGTGATTTCATATACAGAATCTGGCGAGCGCTCTGAACTCACTTGGGGTGAACTCAGGCAGTGTGTCGCAAACTTTCGAAACACCTTGCAGTCACTCAGTGTTCGAAAAGGCGATGTCGTCGCGGGGTTTGTCAGTAATGGTCCTGAAGCGATCATGGCATCCCTTGCAACACTCTCTCTAGGCGCAATCTGGACAAGCTGCTCGCCTGATTTTGGTGTGCAGGGTGTACTCGACCGCTTTGGGCAAACAAAACCCAAAACATTAGTTGCAGCCCATACAACCCGTTACAACAAAAAAGCGATTGATCTGACCGAGCGAGTCAACGGGCTGCTCGTCGAATTGCCCTCTGTGACTTCAGCGATCGTTTTTGACGGGGCGTGTCCGGAAGCGAAAACCAAACCGATTCAGCGGCCTGGCTGTCAGGTGGTTGCATATCATGACGCAATCACTGGTAATCATTCGCTCGCATTTGAACAAACACCCTTTAATCATCCAGGATTTATTCTTTACAGCTCAGGCACAACCGGGGTTCCAAAATGTATCGTTCATAGCCAAGGGGGTGCACTGATCCAATTGGTCAAAGAGCACCGATATCATGTGGATATCAAACCCTTTGATCGCGTCTTCTACTACACAACCTGTGGCTGGATGATGTGGAATTGGTTGGTTGCTTCATTGGCTTCACAAGCGACCGTCGTGACTTATGATGGATCACCCTTTGTTCGAGGAGCAAAAACTCTCTGGGAGCTCTGTGAGCAAGATGACTGGCACGTCTTTGGCACAAGCGCCAAATTCATCGCAGCGATTGATAAGCACAACTATAAGCCTTCAGAAAAACATCAGCTCACCTCACTTAAAGCGATTTTGTCGACCGGATCACCGCTTGCTCATGAATCATTCGAGTACGTCTATCGCGATATCAAACACGATCTACTACTTGGATCGATATCTGGTGGAACCGATATCGTGTCCTGTTTCTGTCTCTCGTGCCCAATTCGACCTGTCTATCGCGGCGAACTGCAGTGCGCCGGACTCGGACTCGCGGTCGATGTCGTTGATGAATCCGGACAATCTGTCGTCGGAGAAAAAGGTGAACTCGTCTGCCGACAGCCATTTCCAGTGATGCCCATCGAATTCTTCGGTGATGCCGACGGAAGCAAATACCGAGCGGCCTACTTTGAGCGATTTGACGGCATGTGGGCGCATGGTGACTTTGCAGAACACACCGAACGCGATGGTTTTATCATCTACGGTCGTGCCGACGCCACACTCAATCCCGGCGGTGTCCGCATTGGAACCGCAGAAATTTATCGCCAAGTCGAGGCCATCCCAGACGTGTTGGAATCTCTGGCGATCGGGCAGTCAATCAATGACGACGTGCGTGTCGTGTTATTTGTGGTGCTCCGCGAAGGTCTGGAGCTTAACGATGAGCTTCGGAAACAGATCAAAACACAAATCAGAGACAACACGACACCTCGCCATGTCCCTGAGGTGATCGCGCAGGTTCCTGACCTTCCGCGCACCGTAAGTGGTAAGATTGTGGAGTTGGCCGTGCGCAATGTTGTGCATGGAGAAATTGTCAAAAACATTGAGGCGTTAGCGAATCCAGATGCGTTGGACTATTTCAAAGATCACCCAGACGTTCGCCTGTAGTCTAATTACAGGACTCTTCGCAGCGACTCTTTCTGCTACATCTGCCGCAAGCCCGGCTGATGTGCGGGTGCTAGTTGATGTTTCAGGGTCCATGAAAAAAGCGGATCCAAAGGCCGTCCGAGGCCCAGCGACAGCATTACTTGCAGCACTCTTACCCGATCAATCTAAAGGGGGAATCTGGCTCTTCGGATCTGACGTACGAGAGCTTGTCCCCTACGGACCTGTCGATGCACGCTGGGATGCACTTGGAAAGCCAATCGAAGCATCGATCGGCTCGACTGATCAATTCACGCACATGGAGAGCGCACTTCGCACTGGCATCACAGCAGGTGGCGACCAACCAACTGGTGCGTGTCACGTCATTTTAATTACCGACGGAATTGTCGACGTACAGGGTGGCAAAGATGCCTCGAGTGCATCACGGGATCGAATCCTAAAAACAGTCCTTCCCGATGCGACTGATAAAAATTGCCGTATCCATACTATTGCTCTGTCCAACAAAGCGGATTTACCTCTGCTGCGGCAAATGGCCATCCAGACTAATGGCTTGTTTACATTACTTGACCAACCAGGCGACTTGATTCCAGTCATGCTCGATGCACTCGAACTGGCTCTGCGTTCGCAACAGTTACCGATTCGCAATCAAGAAATCCAAATTGATCGCGATATCCGCCAAATCCGGCTCATTCGGCTTGGGAGTGATACCCCCATTGCACTGCGTTCGACAGACAAAACGATTGATGCCAAGGAGCAAAGTCAGGACGTCAGTTATTACAGCGGCACAGGGTATCAAACGATGATTTGGTCGAATCCAATTCCGGGCCGCTATACGCTCACAGAACAATTCGGTCCGACTGACCGAATACTGATCGACTCTGACGTGCGACTCGAACTTGTGGATTTACCACCCACGATCAGCACCGATCAAACACTGGGATTGAGCGCATCGATATCAAAGAAAGGCGTGGCCGTTAACGCCGATAACCGAGAATATTTTGTCGCATTTGGAGCCAAGATGGATCCACTCCGTTCCAAGGGTAACAGTCTGACGATGCAGATCGATAGCCCTCAAATCGGGCGTTCAATCCTCACCATTCAGAGCATTGATGGAGCACATGAGCGACAAATACAACGGGCCTTTGAAGTGTTAGAAGCGCGCCCCGCAATGGAAATTGGAAGCGGAACATCACAAGGCGTGGGTCAAGTTGCATCGACCATTGCGGCACAGCAGGCTGACCCAAAGGTATCCACAAATGATGCTGCCAAACTATTACCTGAGACGGTAACCAATCAACTCCCAGAAGAAATGCGTGATTGGCCTCTATGGCAATTAATCGTAAGCGCACTTGGCGCCATTGCCGTGGTGGCTCTTGTAATAGGACTCGTCTTACGCCCTAAACATCACTCACCGGAATAATGCATGTTTGACTTAATATTTGGTCTCGGAAATATCATCTGCGCACTCGCAGTGTGTGGGCTTCCAATCGGGCTCATCAATCCCGTTTTCTTGAAACAAAAAACACGAGCAGATGTGTTCAAACTTCTCGGCTCGCTGTTTCTCGCAGGTTTCTTAATGGTAGCCGTTGGACAGTATTACGGAACTCCGCAACCCTAATTATTAAAGTATGATCCTATGGTGATTAACTTCATTGGCGATATTCATGGGTATGCATCCGAGCTTAAGCGATTGCTCGCTAAGCTTGGTTACAAGCGGTCCGCATCCAATGGCTGGACATGCGGCGAAGGACAACTTGTGTTCTTGGGCGACTTAATTGATCGCGGTCCAGAACAAAAAGAAACCGTCGAAATCGTCCGTGAACTCTCCGATCTCGGGCATGCCATCTGCCTGACTGGCAACCACGAATTCAATGCGGTGGGCTTTGTCACAGAACGCGTCGATGAGCCAGGTAAATACGTTCGTAGTCACACAGACAACCATATCCGCCAGCATCAAGGCTTTCTTGATGCCTATGCAAATGATGCTCAAGGCTATCGAGAAACTCTCGATTGGTTTTCCACACTGCCACTCTGGTTTGACAACGGACAAGCCCGTGCTGTCCATGCATGTTGGAATCCTGATGCACAAAACGACCTCGCACCATTACTTACAGAAACGCAGAGCCCGATTAACCGGTCTTTTTACGAACAGACAGGGATTAGCGGTTCTAGGCCTTGGGAGGCGCGTGAGACGCTTTTGAACGGTCTTGAGGCGCGTTTACCTGATGATGTGTCGTTTGAAGACTACTACGGCATCAAGCGTCGGCGTATTCGTGTGAATTGGTGGGCTCCTGAACAAGCAACATTTCGTGATGCCGCGGTGATTGATGATAGTCAACGACATATCATCCCAGACCTACCAATGCCTGATGGATCACCGACTTATGAAGGGCCTCTGTGCTTCTTTGGACATTACTGGATGCGAGGAATACCGAAAATTCAACATCCGCAAGCGGTCTGCCTTGATTACAGCGTCGCGTTAAATGATGGAGCCCTCTGTGCGTATCAATTTCGCGGTGAGAAATCAGCGCGACAAGAGCATTTGGTCTGGGTCAATCGCACATGACAATTTGGTGACAATTTGATGAAAAAAGATCACCAATAATTTGGTCATATTTGGTCCTTACACTCGACAAAAACCGGGAGGCTTTACGAGTGTCAGATCCAGTTGTTATTCATCCAGAACTCGCATCAGAAACCAACTCAACTCACACCAAAGCGGCCTTCACCAAACGCCGACGTTTTCACAACCCACCAGGAAGTCCTCAAGCCACAGGCAATCTCAAAGACTTTTGGAGTTACGTATTCAGGCAAGCATTTCGCCCACTACCTAAAGATTGGCCGCAACAACACATCGTTCCAACTGAGATCGCACAGCAACAGCTTGAGACGGCTGGAGATCATTCGATCACCTGGCTTGGACATGCAGCGTTCGTTTTACAACTCGGCGGACGACGCATTGTGTTGGATCCATTTTTAGCAAATCGCGCGAGTCCTTTGAGTTTCGCAGGCCCTCGACGATTCATTCCAGCACCACTCGGCATCACAGATCTCGGTCATATTGACACCTTAGTGATTTCACACAATCACTACGATCACTTGTGCTGGCATACCCTGAAGCATCTTCCGAATCGCGAAACAGTTGAAGTCATTTGTCCGACAGGCCTTGCGCCTTGGTTTACAAAACGTGGATTTAAAAACGTAACGGAACTTGGCTGGCACCACGCATCGTACGCAGGCGACATCAAAGTCACGGCATTGCCTGCGATTCATCATTCAAGACGGGGCTTATTCGATGCCAACACGTCGCTATGGGCGGCCTTCCTCTTCGAGTATCAGGGCTTCAAGGTCTACTTTGGCGGCGATTCAGCGATGGGACCTGTCTTTAGACAGACTGGCCATAAATATGGACCCATTGATCTTGCATTAATTGGGATCGGCGCATACGCGCCACGAAAGCTACTCCGTTCAGTGCACGCTTCACCAGAAGAGGCTGTTGAAATGGGTAAAGCGATCGGAGCAAATGCGCTACTCGGAATGCACTGGGGAACGATTGAGTTGTCAGAAGAGGAGGCTTTTGAGCCAGCTCGCCGATTTACTGAAGCCGCTTTGAAAGCAGGTTATGACGAACAAACCATTTTACTGCCGTCGATTGGAGAGACAGTCGCACTGGATGTGCACGAGAGAATATTTGAGTTAGAGGCAACGGGCACCTAAGTGCCCGAAACCCAATAGGCTATCGATTAGTCGATCAGCTTCAGTGTTTTGACTGACATTTTGCCATTACGGCCTTCTGCCAAATCAAATTCAACACGCTGGTTGTCTTCCAAACGCTCGATTCCATTCTCTTTTACAGCTGTAACGTGCACAAATGCATCGTCACCACCTGCATCAGGAACGATGAAACCGAAACCCTTGGTCTCGTTAAACCACTTTACTTTACCAGTTTGCATGCGTTTTCCTTCGCAACTGCGCAGATGCTCGAATCTCCGCGCGTTTCACTTAAAATGCCAGTCAGTGTTGCGGTAAGGCGGACACATGCTAAGCATTCGAGCACATACAGCGTCGCACGTTCTCAGGTAATGTCAATGACGAATCGATGACAATCTCATGATGTTCTATTGCTAACTACAGCCACCGACGAACAGAAGACGCATATTGCGCGTATTGATCGCCAAACTTTTCAGACAATATGCGTTCCTCTGGAAGGATCTGAAAGCGCGTTAAATACCAAGTGACAACCACAAAAACGAGAGGACTGAACCATGTGGGTTGGTAAAGATAATACGCGAGAAGAAGCAGCAATAACGCCAGATACATCGGGTTTCTAGACAATCGGAAGACACCTTGAGTCACGAGCACGCTAGTCTCGTCAGGACTCCACGGATGCACGGTCGTCTTACACCGCAGACACCCCAAGACCCCTGCTACACCAAAGACACCAGAAACAACGATCAAGGCAGCAATCAATAACCAAGGGGGTGAAAATAAATCAGTGGCCCAATGAGTCGCGAACCAATTGAGAAGACCGCCAACACCGACGATCACAGGCGGCGGAATTTTGAGCTCAAGGCGGTTGAATCGTATTCTTGGCATCTTCGGTTCCGACTTGGTCGGGACGGCAGGATTTGAACCTGCGACCCCTTGCACCCCATGCAAGTGCGCTACCAGGCTGCGCCACGCCCCGAGAGCGGCAGAGTATACAGCGTCTTAATCAGACAGCAACCGACGAACTTGCTCGAGTTCGCGGATCACTTCACGAAGTGCCATGCCTTTAGAATCATCATGCGTTGCCTCAACGCGTGCTTCGTCTTCTTCTTGAATCCTCAGCTTTGCGCCAGACAAGGTAAACCCTTGCTGATGCACAAGGGCTCTGATTCGACGAATCATGATGAGATCTTGATATCGGTAATATCGACGATTACCCCGACGCTTATCGGGTTGTAGCTGCTCGAACTCTTGCTCCCAATATCTGAGAACGTGAGGTTTTACACCACATAAACGACTGGCCTCTCCGATCGTGAAATACACCCGATCAGGGATCTGGGGGAGATCATCGTCGAAGAGATCCACAGTACTCACTCGTCATCCAGTGGGTGATACAACTCGACCTGAGAACGCAACTTCTGACCTGCGCGAAATGTCACAACACGGCGCGCGCTGACAGGCACTTCTTCACCGGTCTTTGGGTTACGCCCAGGACGTTCGTTTTTATCTCTCAATTCAAAGTTACCGAATCCTGACAAGCGAACCGGATCACCAGAAATCAATGAGTCGCTTAATTCATCAAAAAGAATCTCGACCATTTCTTTGGCTTCGCGCTTATTCAATCCCACAACATCGTTGAGATGTTCAGACAAATCTGCTTTTGTGAGTGCCGCCACCGTGCTTATCCTCGTAACTCTGCACCAGTTCGTTCACGAAGAACCTGAACGACTTGGTCTACTAATTCTTGAATCGCTGCATCGTCCAGAGTCTTCTCTGGGTCTTGCAAACTTAAAGAGAGTGCAAGACTTTGACGCCCTTCAGGAACTCCCGTTCCGCGATACACATCAAACAACTCAACCGATTGGATACGTGCATCTGAAAGACTTGTCACCGCATCCACAATCTGCTGCCACGCAACGCCATCATCGACGATGACTGCCAAATCGCGTAGCACTCTAGGGTAACGCGAAATTGCTTTAAAAGCAGTAACTTGTCCACATAAAAGCGGCGACAATGCTAAATCAGCCAAGAACAATGGCTTCGGCAAGTCAAGCTCACGCGCCAACTTTGGATGCAATCGACCAACAACACCGAGGACTTCTGATGCTGACCAGTGTGCAGCTTGACAACAGGCGAGCAGAGATGATGCACGCTCTCTACGAGCGCAGCGGCAGAACCTGCGGTACCTACACGGGACTGTGGGATGCGTTCACTAAGGAGGTGGCGGCCAATCTGCGTGATCTGGATTACGAGGAGGTCAAGGCAGACTGCATCCGAGCGGTGGGCGGCACGCAAAGCCACCTAGCCGAGCACCACGCAGAGGCCTGCATCCGCATTATCCGCAACCACATCCTTGGAGCTAAGTGGGCA
>RGHP01000371.1 GCA_010024125.1 Gammaproteobacteria bacterium
TACGAGACATAGTCCGCCAAGCGCTTGCCAAGGGGCCTGACTTCTATGCGCTTGAAGAGCTTTTAGATCCCAAGCACACAAAAAATCGCCCGGAGCTTTGGGATGCGCTGATTGCGCTTCATCAGCCAGCAAAAGGGCTTCCCGCAAGCCCATTCGTTGAGCGACTAGCTTTTGAAGAGCTCCTCGCGCATCGATTGCTATTACTCACACGTCGAGATGACTATGTTCGGTTCCAGGCACCAGAGCTCAAATCGATGGCCGGTGAGGCACGGGCGGCATTATTGCAACAATTGCCATTTGACTTAACCAGATCCCAGCAGACGGTCTTGGATGAAATCGATCAAGATCTCTCCCGGGGACATCCGATGTTACGGCTCCTCCAAGGTGATGTCGGCTCCGGAAAAACATTAGTTGCAGCACTCGCCGCACTTCCTGTGGTTGAAGCTGGCTTCCAAGTGGCATTGATGGCGCCGACAGAACTCCTGTCTGAACAGCATGCAACGCAGTTTTCGGAGTGGTTCCAACCGCTTGGCATCTCGGTCGGATGGCTCACTGGGTCGATGAAAGCGCAGCCACGACGGACGATGCTTGAGCAACTGAGCAACGGAACCTGCCAAATCGTCATTGGAACACACGCTCTATTCCAAGATGAGATCGTATTTAAACGCCTGGGTTTGGCCATCATCGACGAGCAGCACCGATTTGGAGTCGCACAGCGGCTCTTATTACGCGAGAAGGGGCAAGGTCTAACGCCGCACCAACTCATCATGACCGCAACGCCAATTCCGCGCACACTCGCGATGACGCATTTTGCTGATCTCGATGTCTCAACCATCGATGAGCTGCCACCAGGAAGAACACCGGTGGATACGCGAATCCTCAGCCAAGCCAGAGCATCTGAGATCACAGAACGCCTTGATACGCAATTTGATGAGGGCGGACAGGCATATTGGGTATGCACTCTGATTGAAGAAACCGAACAAAGTGTTGCTGAGGCCGCTGAGAGCCGCACCGAGAAGCTGCGACTCCAGTTACCCCATCGACGAATTGGACTGGTACATGGCCGAATGAAAGCCGATGAAAAATCGCAGGTGATGACAGCATTCGCAGCCGGTGAGCTTGATTTGTTGGTCGCAACGACCGTTATCGAAGTTGGCGTGAATGTGCCGAACGCAAATATCATGGTGATTGAAAATCCAGA
>RGHP01000372.1 GCA_010024125.1 Gammaproteobacteria bacterium
CAATCGCCTTTATCGAGCCAAAAAAAACGCGGTAGCCCCACTAGGAGACTACCGCGCTTGACTTTTCAGTCTGCTGGACCGAGGTCCAACATGTTCTGTCTAACGATTAGTTAGCGCCTGCACCCCATCTAGATACAAACTCTAAGCCCCAGTAAGCTGGACGCTCATGTCTGTAGTAGTAGGCTGCACGACCACCTGAACAGCTCTCAAGGATACGCTCATCGGTGATGTTTTGACCAAAGACAGATGCCTGCCAGTTAGCACCGGCTGGGACGTAGGTTACCCTCGCACCAACTTTAGTGTACTCAGGCTGAGTACATGGGCCAGCTTGGTTATCGGCACCGGTTCTGTAGTCAACAGATCCTTGTGAGTAAATGTTTAGACGTGGAGTCAATGTTGATCCATCACCTAAGTCAAACTGATGCTCGATACCGATGTTCAGTGTTGAGTCAGGAGTAGAGTCAGCAATCGGAGTTTCTGCGTTATCAACGAGATCGCCTGATACTGGATCAATGTATTGGAACTCGTCGTACTCGTTTGACAACTTACCGTAGTCAACAGATACGAATCCACCGTCCCATAGGGCAGCACGTACTTCAAGCTCAACACCTGAAATAGAAGCAGACGCAGCGTTGGTAACGATACCAAGCTCTGGGTCAACCGCATCAGGAATTGGGTTTGCTACTAAGATCGCTTCTTGCTTGTCGGTGTAGTCCATCATAAACACGTCACCGTTGATTCTGACACGACCGTCAGCAAGCGTACCTTTGAAGCCTAGCTCGTAGTTGGTCACGTACTCAGGATCGAAGGTCAAGAACGGAGCGATCTCAGGGTACTGAGAAGGCGCTTCAGTGTTGAAGCCACCGGTCAAGAAACCTTCTGAGTAAGTCGCATAGACCAACGCGTCGTTGAACATGTCGCTCGCAGGTAGGTTGTAGCTTAAGCTCACCATAGGTGTAACAGCTGTGAAGGTATCAGAGGCTTTGTTGAACATACCACCAAGTACGTTACCTGCTGACATCGTCATCAAGAATGAAGGATCATTCTGGTTCGCACAAAGCATGCTTGATGGGTTGTAGTTACCACCTAAGACACGTGTTGTGTTGTCTGATGCGAGACATGTGTTACCTTCCCACTCCATGTTCCAGAAGTTTCTGTCGTCTTTGGTGTAACGAACACCAGCATCAACAGTGAACGCGT
>RGHP01000373.1 GCA_010024125.1 Gammaproteobacteria bacterium
AAAATCGGGTCTGCGACTCCCTTAACGCCAAGTACGGTGTGATCTAATTCAGCCATAATCCGGCTAACATTTCTATAAAAGTCACGACCAACCGCCGTGAGCGTGACTCGCCGAGTAGTACGCTCGACCAACTTCGCCCCCAGTGCAGACTCAAGCTTCTCAATCCGGCGACTGAACGCAGACTGGGAAATCGGAATCAATCGAGCCCCGGCGCTAAATGAGTAGGTCTCAGCCAGCGCCTTAAAGGCAATCAAATCATCGAGATCGATACTAGCCATTTAATTTATCTCTATTTTGCATTAATCAATCGAATTTTAGCGTTTAATTCATCAGTAAAACATCTTTCCCCGGAGGGAGCTATCGATCATGATAAGGACAAGTCTCATGTATGAAAGTTGAGAGGCTATGACTCAGGGCGAGTAATAACGCCTAATAAAAATAATCTAGGAGAGTAAATTCCGATGTTGTTAAAAAAAATTACGGTGGGCATCTGCGCATCAGTCCTAACCGCAGGTATGGCTTCAGCCGCTGACCTGTCTGGAAAAACAGTCGAATGGACGATTCCGTTCTCAGAAACAGGTGGCTCCGCCAAGTGGGCGAACTTCTTCGCACCGCTGCTAAGCGAGGCACTGCCAGGTAACCCAACCGTCGTCGTAAAATACATGCCAGGCGCGGGCTCTACCAAGGGTGCCAACTGGTTTCAGCGGCAAACGAGTGGTGACGGAACTGTAATGTTTGGGTCGTCTGGCTCAACACAGTTCCCTTATCTATTAAACGACCCACGGGTCCGATACGAATACAACGACTGGAACACCATCATGGCCTCTGGTACTGGCGGAGTTGCATACCTCAATGCCGATGATGGCAAGCTATTTGATGGCTCGGCGAACAAGCTTCAGGGTAAAAAGTTCATCTATGGAAACCAGGGTGCGACTTCGCTTGACCTCGTCCCAGCTCTTGCGTGGGACATGCTCGGTATGGACGTGAAGCACGTGATGGGCGTTAAGGGCCGTGGAGGCGGACGTAAGATGTTCGAATCCGGCGGGCCAATATAGACTACCAAACGTCAGCAGCGTACCTAAAAAACTCCATGCCACTCGTGGAGGCCGGAAAAGCGGTCCCTATGATGTCATGGGGCGCCATAGACGATAACGGCAATATTGTTCGTGACCCTACTTTCCCAGACCTACCGACATTTAA
>RGHP01000374.1 GCA_010024125.1 Gammaproteobacteria bacterium
AAGAAACCAAGGCATAGGCAGCAGAGTGTGACTTGTTGAAGCCATAGCCTGCGAATTTTTCCATCAAATCAAAAATCGAACCGGCAAGCTTCGCGTCGATACCTCGCTCACCTGTTCCTTTTAAGAAAATCTCGCGCTGCTTCTCCATTTCCTCAGGCTTTTTCTTACCCATGGCTCGACGAAGCAGATCAGCGCCGCCGAGCGAGTAATTCGCAAGCACCTGAGCGATCTGCATCACCTGTTCCTGATAGAGAATGACCCCGTAGGTATTTTTGAGGATGGGCTCGAGATCTGGATGTGGGTACTCCACCTTAGCCCGACCGTGCTTCCGGTTGATGAAATCATCAACCATGCCCGACTGCAGCGGGCCCGGACGGAATAACGCAACCAAAGCAACGATATCTTCAAAGGAATTTGGTTTTAATCGGCGGATCAGCTCTTTCATCCCGCGTGATTCAAGCTGGAATACCGCTGTCGTATCGCCGCGACACAACAACTGAAATACCTTGGAATCATCCATTGAGATCCGCTCGATCACCGGAGCGTCCCCTCGAGTTTCACGAATCAATCCTAGTGCCCAGTCGATGATGGTCAGCGTCCTGAGACCTAAGAAGTCAAACTTCACGAGACCGGCGGCTTCAACATCATCTTTATCAAGCTGCGTGACCAAACTCGAGCCATCTTCAGCCGACAATAAGGCGGTAAAGTCTGTGAGCTTCCCTGGTGCGATCACAACACCACCGGCGTGTTTACCAGTATTCCGCGATAGGCCCTCAAGCTTTAACGCCATATCCCAGACTTCGCGAACCTCGTCATCGTTTTCGACGAGCTCCTTCAATTGCGGCTCAGCCTCAAACGCTTTGTCGAGGGTCATTCCGACTTCAAACGGAATCAGTTTGGCAAGCCGATCACCCAAACCATAAGGCTTACCTTGAACACGAGTAACGTCACGCACCACCGCTTTTGCCGCCATCGAACCAAAGGTAACAATCTGGCTCACGGCATACCGCCCATAGCGCTCGGCAACGTAATCAATGACGCGATCCCGACCTTCCATACAGAAATCGACGTCAAAGTCAGGCATCGACACCCGCTCTGGATTCAAAAATCGCTCAAACAGGAGCTCATGTTCAATTGGATCAAGATCAGTAATCTTCAGAGCCCAAGCCACAATCGAGCCTGCACCTGAACCCCGCCCT
>RGHP01000375.1 GCA_010024125.1 Gammaproteobacteria bacterium
AACACCGTAATCTAAATTACCGGCATCGACGTCTCGAAACACCTCGGAAATTGTCGTCAGCTGACGCGTATCCACAGCATGGCCGAAGTGCTTCAGTGCAGCCACCTCAGTAAAGGTTCCAATCGGTCCTAGGTAACCAACAGCTAACGGCCGCTCAAGCGCCAGACATCCCGACATAATCTCGCGAAAAATCCGGGCAACTTCTTCTTTCGGCAATGGGCCTTCATTGCGCTCCATGACTCGAGCAAGGATTTGAGCCTCACGCTCTGGTCGGTAATACACAGGTGCTTCACCGGACGTCGCCATTTCAGCCTGCTTGACTTCAGCAACACGCATTGCACAGTCAGCACGCGCATTAATCAACTTCTGAATCTGCTGATCAATCGCATCGATCTCTTCACGTATCTTCAAGAGTTCTGGATTCACACTCATGCGGCCACCCTCTCAAATTCACGCATGAACTCAATCAAGGTATCGACTTCACTCTGAGTAATTGCGTTATAAATCGATGCGCGCATACCACCGACACTGCGGTGCCCTTTCAAGTTGAGAAGACCTGCACTTTGAGATGCGTCGATAAACTTCGAGTCGAGTGACTCATCGGCCAGCACAAACGGAATATTCATCAAACTTCTGCAATCGTGCGCGACAGGATTTCGGTACAGGGAACTTGTATCAATGGCTTGATATAGAGTCTCGGCCTTCTGGCGATTGATCTTCTCAACAGCAGATACGCCACCGAGTGATTCCAACCATTCCATCACTAGCGACAGAACCCACACAGGATAAACAGGTGGTGTATTCACCATCGAATCGTTCGCGATCTGGCTTTGGTAATCCATCAGCGCAGGCGTTGATGGCTGACATTCTTTCAGCAGATCCTGTTTCACAACAACGATTGTCACACCGGCTGTTCCCAGATTCTTTTGAGCGCCTGCATAGATTAAATCAAATTCGTGAATCGGCATCGAACGAGACAACAGATGCGACGACATGTCGGCAACCACCGGCATACCGAGATCTGCTAGCGATCCAAACCACTCGACCCCATGAATTGTTTCATTCGTACAGATATGAAAATACTTTGCTTCAGACGGTAACTGCCACGTCTGACGCGCTGGCATGGTCGTGAAGTTTGAGTCTTTCGATGATGCGACTTCAACAGCATTCCCGTATTTAGACGCCTCTTTAATTGCCTT
>RGHP01000376.1 GCA_010024125.1 Gammaproteobacteria bacterium
TTTGTCTCGCTTGGAATATTTATATGGCAGGACCAGGTTGCATGGGTTGAAGGTTTTATTTTATCGATTGGCTACGTCGCCGGAGCCTATTTTGGGGTCAAGCTCGCGGTCTACACCGATCCTAAGGTGCTTCGCTGGTTTTTATTTGCAGCCACCCTGCTCGCTGGCGGAGCGGCCATGTTTTCGTAAGTTGCACGGATAGCAACGCTACCCGTTCTGCTTTAGCCGAGAACTAGCCAAATGATGACAGCGACGATCACCGCACCAACGACATATTTGACTGTTGAGCCTTCTGTCTCATCGGAGTCGGTCGCTTGTGAAGCGGCTGGTGCTGTCGGTTGAGGCTGACTGACAGGCGCCTTTTCAGCTGCTGGAGCTTTCGGAGCTTCTTGAGCTACTGTCGGTTCTGCCGAAGCTTTTTCCTCTGAACTAACTTTGGCTTTTGGTGCTGCGCCCTCGACGCAATTGATACAACGGCGACCTTGGGCTTTTTGTTCACCCGAAACCGTATACGCGGTTGTTTTATCGATTTCTACGCCGCAAACAGAACATGTACGCACAAGTAATTTCCTTTTGAAGGTATCAAGTGATTGCATCGTAAGAGATTATTTAGGCCGATTTCAACGATTTAGGGAATATCGTTGCGGTTTTGTGCTCTTTTCTTGATCTGATTAGGTAAATCGGTTTCCAATGCAGTTGGAATAAAAGGAGTTGGTAATGGCCGATGAAGACCGGATCAGAGAGTTTTTAAAACTACAAAAACAGATTAAGCAGGATCCTAAGCGTATCGCAGCTGTGATTAAGCAATGGATGGCGGAAGATACGAAACCAAAACACCGGCCTAAGAAGTGAGGAACCGTTTTGGCAGAAAAACATTCGCCTTTACAGAAAGTTTGGTGGTGGGTGGTGACACTCTACTATCTAACACGTGACATTGACTTGGCGATCGAGCGACTTCAGGAACGTCAAGCGTGTGCGAAGGGCCAGTGCGCTTTATCAAGTACCGTGCAGAAAAATAATCAGGGTGATTAAAAAAGCCGCGCGGCTTTGATCGAGCGGCTTTTAAGTCATTAGAATTTGACTTGAGCTTAAAGTCCTCTCTTTTTTGGGGAAATAATGGTTCTGGAAAATCCTCAGTTTTAGAAGCCATTTACATTCTTTGTACTGGCAAATCCTTTAGAACCAGC
>RGHP01000377.1 GCA_010024125.1 Gammaproteobacteria bacterium
CCTCCGAGATCTCGGAGGTCGTTTTGGCGATCGACCATTGAATCCAATCAGTTGGCAGGATGAAGTGGGGACAACAGAGTTATTGATCGGTGACGGTATCCAAACCCGTGCGCAATTACTGGGGATGGAGCCTAAGTCGGTCGGTGATCCCTACGTTCTCATGCGTAGCGCCTACGAGCAACGCCGCCGATATGAGATCAATGACGGCATCGTTGTTGATTTATTCCTTGATGATCCGTTCTTGGATGATCCCTCAATCGCTCAGTAACGATTCGAGGGTTTCCTGATCTTTAATAAACCGCGTGATGCCGTCAGCGAGTTTCTCGTTGGCCATCGGATCTGCTGCGACGCTTAAAAGAAATTCATCGCGGGACAATTCAGCGAGCAGCGACCCTGATGCCTGTGCATGCTGAAGCCCTTGGATGGTTTCGTCTCTCGAATCGAGCTCTTTTAAGAGTGCGGGAGAGATGGTGAGTCGATCACAGCCTGCTAACGCAAGGACTTGGTCTGCAGTTCTGAACGAGGCTCCCATTACGATTGTTTGAACGTCATGTCGCTTATATAAATCGAGAATGTGGCGAACAGACAACACACCTGGATCAGTATTGGCAGATTCAGGTGTCTCTCCCTTGGCAACATACCAATCAAAAATTCGACCGACGAATGGACTAATGAGCGTGACCTTTGCGTTGGCTGCGGCAATTGCTTGCGCCTCGGAGAATAACAGCGTCAAGTTGCACCCAATTCCTTCAGCTTCAAGAGCTCGTGCTGCTTGAATACCTTCCCAGGTCGATGCCAGTTTGATCAATACGCGTTCTTTTGATAGGCCAAGCTGTGCATATTTCTCAATGATTTGATGTGCTTGTGCGATCGATGCCTCGGTATTAAAGGAAAGCCGTGCATCGACCTCCGTTGAAATGTAGCCGGTGATCCGATTTGCGATTTCAAAACCAAACCGAACAGAGAGATCCAGCGCGGCCTCTGCTGCCGACTGAAACGTACCATCTGCTAATTTCCCCTTTGTCTGCGAAATTAGTTCCTCTGTAACGGGAGATTGCGCTTGTTTGAGGATTAGCGATGGATTGGTGGTCGCATCCACTGGTTTGAATTGGTCAATTGCTTGGAAGTCGGCTGTGTCAGCCACAACAACGCTCAGCTGTCGTAATTGCTCAAGTGTACTC
>RGHP01000378.1 GCA_010024125.1 Gammaproteobacteria bacterium
CTCGTCTCACTCGTCAAGCCTCCACTCGTCAGACATGGTGCCAGCCAAGGTCGAGGGCGCAGCAGCAGACGATAAGGCATGGTACCGGCCGTCTACTGACCGCTCACCTAGGATGCAGGTCGAGCGTACCGACTACGGTTTCCACTACGCGGCGATTCGGCACCCGATCAAGCAGCCGGCGCTTAACGAGTACTTCCGGGTCACCGAGTACATCGCTCCCTTCACGTGCCTGATCCCACCGAACTCTAGCTACAACGTAACGACAGTCGTAGTCCCGATCGACGACGAGAACTCGATGTTTAACTTTATCGCGTGGGGCGGTGAGAGCTGCCCGGACACCGCCGAGTGGAGGCGGTTTAATCACTCGGTACCGGGGGAAGATCTAGACGAAAACTGGGTATCGAAAAGACAGCCAGAAAACAAGTTCCTCCAGGATCGCGCGCTGATGAAGCAGGGAAACTTTACGGGAGTTCCCGGCATCCCCAACCAAGACATCATCATGTGGGTCTCGATGGGTGCGATAGTCGACAGAACGACCGACCGGCTTGGTGCCTCTGATATGGCGGTGGTCGAGTTCCGAAAGCTTATGGTTGACGCTGCAAAGACAATGGAGACGACCGGTGAGGCGCTTGGATCGAAATCAGCGCTGAAACACACCCAGATAAGATCCTACGAGGGTGTTCACTCGAAAGAGACAGACTGGAAAACCCTCTGCAGAAACTAGGCTAGATAAAAAAGCCCGGACGATGTCCGGGCTTTTTCAAGAGAATGTGCCGTTTACATCAGCCCCGCTTCTTTGTACGCCTTAACCGCTCCTGGGTGGAACGGAATCGCGTTCTGCTTGACCATCATCTCCGGATTTAGTGCACGCATCGCCTTATGCACGCCCTGAATCTCTCCGACATTTGCGATCAGTGCCTTGGTGATTTTGTAAACCTCGTCGTCAGAGGTGTCCGCGTTAATAACCAGCATCGCCGTCAAGGCGAGCGTTGGGTGGTCTCCGGACAGGATGTCGTAGGCTTTGCCAGGTATAACCATCTGACCGGTTCCCATTGCACTGCTGACCTTGTCTCTGACCGCCTGTGATACGGGCATCATCACCATCGGCATCGAATTCAACACCTCTCGGATAGATGAGCTGTCTCTTATACACATCTCCGAGCCCACGAGA
>RGHP01000379.1 GCA_010024125.1 Gammaproteobacteria bacterium
TTGAGCACAATATCGGCAAGCACTTGGCGTTCTTTTTCAGACTCTATTAAATCGCCAGGCCGAGGGCTCTTTGCCACCAAATCCCACGGGTGCTCATTGGACTCTTGTGGAAATGTATCGTGGTTTGCTCCGAGTATCGCGACCACTTGATTTGGGATACTGCGGATCGTCTGCGGTGCAGTAACCGAGAGCTGATCGTTTAAAGCAAGCGGCCGAGACAGCCCGGTTTTTTGACTCAGTTCGATCCACTGAAAAACGGATTTTTTACTGACTTCGATGTCTGCAAACTGCGCAATGAATGGTGCGAGATTGAGGGTCTGAACCTGGCCTAGAGTGAGTCGATTGACCGCGCGATCAATGAGTTGAATTACTTCCTGAAGCGCCATGACATTCGGAGCACACAGAATCTGTTCGATGGCGGATAAGACGCCAATCAGCCGATCGAGACCGTCGGTTTGTTCGATAGATTCTGTCGGGGTGCTATCGCTAAGAAACGCGGCATCGGGATCTGCCATTAGCCCTTTTAATAACCGCTTTTTGGCGGCTCTCAAGGTATGTCGATACCCTGTCAGGCCGCGTCGTGCTCCTGACTGGAGAAGCCAATTTCGAATATGTCTCAACTGTTGGTCATTCAGTTTAAGCGTTTCGCGCACCGTGATGTCTGACAAAAACGTATAGACAGAACCGGCTTTAAAGCCGGTGCGCTCCATCTCAGCTAAGAGCTTGATTGCTGCGACTTCAATGGGTTGCACAATCAAGGGGTCTGGTGAGGTTGGGAGTCGGTGTAACAGATCCGATCCATGGAAAATGCGTTGTACGATCGGTCCGTACAGTGCCGGATTTGGGGTCACGATATGCACATGATTCAGGGTTCGAGTTGGATCGGCATTCAACCAATCGATGAGCCACCGCTTCAACTCGACGACTTCTTGTGTTGGACTTGTCGCACTCACTAAAGACACCGATTGATCAACCGTGATGGGTGCCTTTTTGTTTTGAAACAGGTGGGCTTTCAGTTCGGAAAGCGCGCTTTTTGCGGCGTTCTGGGTATAGCCCTCAATCGTCTCTTCGTCGCCAAGCGTTGACAAAATCTTGGCTTTTTCCCTGCACAGATCTGCAAGTACGGGGTGTGTCTCGGGGAGCTCAAGCGCCCCCTGTGTAAACCATGGCT
>RGHP01000380.1 GCA_010024125.1 Gammaproteobacteria bacterium
AGATACACTTTGTATCGACCCTGGCTCGGTGCATAGCTCACATTTTCGAGAAGCTCTCGTGTGTCGTCGACTTTGGTGCGACTGGCCGCATCCACCTCCAGTAAGTCAACAAATCGATTCTCAGAGATCGCGCAACAGTTTGAACATTCACCACAGGGAGTAGACGAAACCCCCTGCTCACAATTTAGGCATCGGGCCAAGATGCGTGCGATGGTCGTTTTACCAACGCCGCGAGTACCCGTGAAGAGATATGCATGATGCAAACGACCAGAATCGAGAGCATGCGTTAGCGCTTTGCGCACGTGCTCTTGACCGATCAACTGCTCGAATGTGGTCGGGCGCCATTTTCTGGCTAAGACCTGCTGACTCATGCATGCCTCTTTAAATTGGAAGCAACTCCTGCCAGCCACACCCCGGCACACCAAATATTCGCTGCCGCTGCTCCCTTCCGGGCCTGACGGGGTTCACAAATATCCAATTGCGAGGGGACCGACAAGAGTCACCATTGAATCCCAATCTCTCGGGAGCATGCTATTGTCACGGCAACCATGCCTCAGATGCAAGTTTGATTGCCATCAGACTGCACATCAAAACAACCAGAGGACGAATCAACACGATACCCCGACCGAGCATCACACGGGTTCCGAGTAATGCCCCGAGGATTTGCGCGGGTATCATGACCATCACAGCAGACCACATGACCAAATCGCTCGTTGCGAACATCAAAAATGCAGCCAAGTTGGTCATGGCATTGAAGAGCTTGGCGTGAATAGTTGCTTCGCGCAGTCCAAGCCCTAGCACTGAAATCATGAGTAGTGCGAACAAAGACCCCGTGCCAGGGCCAAAAAAACCATCGTAAAACCCAATGGATATGACCCCAACCATTGAGAGCAGACCAAAGCTTGGTGCCTTTTCAGGTGCGGTTTGCGGCAACCGAACCAGCCCAAAATATGCGGCCGCCGCGAGCAGCAATATGGGTACAACCCGATCGAGCCAATCAGCATCAGAAACTTCTCGCAAACTCCAAGCACCAGCAAGCGCCATCCCGAAAGCAAGCAACGCATAGGGCCACAGAGACCGAATTTTAAGGTGACCTGAGGAGATGAGCCGTAATGAAGCAGTGAGAGTGCCAGCAAAAGCCTGACATTTATTGGTAGCTAAAGCCTGCGC
>RGHP01000039.1 GCA_010024125.1 Gammaproteobacteria bacterium
TCCCAAACAGGTTTCCAAACTCATCACGATTGATTCACGCAATGGATCAATCGGTGGGTTGGTCACCTGAGCAAACTGCTGCCGGAAGTAGTCAGCAACATGGCGCTGTTCGGTTGAAAGCACAGCCATCGGTGTGTCATCACCCATGGAACCAACAGCTTCTTGGCCTGTCTCAGCCAACGGCTTGATCACCTGGTGACGCTCTTCGCTGGTCAAATTAAAGAGCTTCAGATATGGAGGTAGCCCACGCTCTGAAAGCTTTTTAAGATCCGAAAATGGATCTTTCATCTCAGTTTCGAAACGAATGGTTTGCTCGCGCAGCCACTGCTTATACGGCTGACGGCCCTTTAATTGATGATCAATATCATCAGCAGACAACATGTCGCCTGTTTCGGTGTCAATCGCGAGGATTTCACCCGGTCCAACACGACCTTTAGCAACGACATCTTCTGGTTTGTAATCCCAAGTTCCGATCTCGGAAGCTAGCGTCAAATACCCATTTTTCGTTTTGACCCAGCGCGCAGGACGCAGGCCATTACGGTCAAGCAGACAGCACGCGTAACGACCATCTGTCAGTACGATACCCGCAGGCCCATCCCAAGGCTCCATATGCATCGAGTTGTATTCATAGAACGCACGTAAATCCGCATCCATGTCATCGACATTCTGCCACGCAGGCGGAACAAGCATCCGAATTGCACGGAACAGATCCATGCCTCCGGCAACCATCACCTCGAGCATATTGTCGAGACTCGATGAATCTGAACCAGTGGAGTTCACCAATGGCAATATCTGATCAATTTCAGGCAGACGCTCCGACTTGAACAAGTGACCGCGCGCGTTAGCCCAGTTTCTGTTACCCGCAATGGTATTAATCTCACCATTGTGGGCCAGCAGTCTAAACGGCTGTGCCAGCGGCCAACGTGGAAGGGTGTTCGTAGAGAACCGCTGGTGGAACACACAAATCGCAGTCGCCATTAACGCGTCATTCAGATCTGGGTAGAAGTTAGGTAGATCTACCGGCATCATCAATCCCTTATAGGAGATGACGCGGCGAGATAACGAGCACAGATAGTTCTCTGCGTTGACTGCGATTGCGCGCTCGATCAGCCGCGACGCCATAAACAACTCATTATCAAACTGCTCTTGATTAAGCCCCTTAGGCTCAACGAACACCTGCTTGAAAACAGGCATGTTTCCACGTGCGATTGGACCAAGATTGGTTGGGTCAACCGGTACGTCACGCCAACCAACAACGCTCAGATTCCGCGCTGTCAGGACTTCTTCAATCGCTTTAGTTGCCTGAGTTTCGCCTGCTGCGTCGGTGGAAACAAACACCATCCCTACAGCAAAGAGGTCGCCCAGCTCGACACCGAAACATTCTTTCGCAGCGCGACGCATGAACGCGTCTGGCATCTGAAACAACAAGCCACAACCGTCACCTGTTTTACCGTCGGCAGCAATACCACCGCGGTGCGTCATCCGCGTCAGTGCTTGGATTGACGTCATTAACAGATCGTGACTTGCCTCACCCTCACAATGCGCGATCAGACCGAAACCACAGTTATCGCGAAACTCACCAGGTGTATAAAGACCTTTGGCCATATGTTCTTTCCTAAAATACACGGCCAAGGGGGCCGCAACCTCAAATAATACGGGGCGTCGCGCGTCCCGCCGAAATCGGACAACGGATCTTGCGAGCTCATATCAAGCTCCAGCAAATCATCCGTGTCAATTGGACTCAACCGACTGAATCCATAAAGAAAAAGGCCGCGTAGTATATGACTCTCGCGACCGCGGAGCAAATGAAAGGTGAGACGGGGAGACTACAGTTTATTTGGCGTCAAGGGAATTGTTGTGGGCTTTACAGCCTGAGAATTCTCGTTATCCATTTGAACGAATATCAAAATCGCCACCAGTGCAGCAATCGCGATTCCGATAGCAATGACTGCGGCAGGAGCGATCCGAAGCACTGAGGATGACTCTCCATCATGCCCATTCATCGTTTTAGCTGCCGAAATGAGGTCTTCTTCTCCAACTGCTCTGAGCAACTGTTTTGGATGGATCGCATAGTGCTGCAGCAATCGAGGCGCCCGGCTAGAGACGTCGACTGCCGGGTAGAGCTTCGCGCAAGCTTCCTCAAGATCATGTTGGTCCCAGCGCGGAAGCAACACGGTGCTCGAGAGTGCAGGCTTTGGCTGTAATGCTTGAAGACGCGCGACCAACGTCTCTTCACCAACCATCAAAACTGACCAGCGCCGGCCATACGCGCCAGAACTCAACTCATGAAAAAGCTGCAGCACGTCATTTGGGAGACAATGTGCGTCATCCACAATAATCTCAGGAATTCCATGCTCGGTTCCGGCCGGCTGCTTATTCTGAAGCCTAGCTAACATCTCAATGTCAGTCCCTTCCGGACGCAGCCCAACAAGCCCCATCAGGCGCAATACTGCATCGGTTCGGTCGGAAATCAGTTCACCCTCAAGGCGCAATGGATTTATTGGGCTCCTGAGAACGAGCGCCTCAATCACCGTGCTTTTCCCTTGACCTGGCGCCCCGACGAGCACAACCAATCGCTTCGCCCAGCGAACAGCAGAGCGAATTCGTTCAATACACGCCTGTTGTGATCGAACTAGCGGCAGCACGCGCTTAGAACATCAAGGAGCAATTCGGACGGGGCCTGGTCTTCCACATAGGCATCACCTAGAGATCGCATCAAGACAAGACGAAGACGTCCATCAATATTTTTCTTATCAACAGCCATGTGCTTCATAAAATCGTCTGGTGTCATCCCAATTGGTGGCTCAACGGGCAGTACCACACGCTCGCATACGGCGATAACTCGAGCGAGGTCGGCATCCGAAAGCATCCCCATGGCTTGGGACAGCCGAGCCGCTAACACCATACCAGCGCCAACTGCTTCACCATGGAGCCAACCGCCATAACCAAGATGGGCCTCAATTGCATGACCAAATGTATGCCCGAGGTTGAGTAAGGCTCGCACACCGCCTTCCCGCTCATCCCGAGCAACAATATCAGCCTTCATTTGGCATGAACGCTCAATCGCAGTCGAGATTGCTTCTGAATCTTTAGCCATCAGCGAATCGACATTCGACTCAATCCAAGCCAAAAACTCATGGTCACCCAACAGGCCATATTTAATGACTTCAGCCATCCCTGCAGACATCTCTTTGTCAGGTAACGTGGTTAACACATCGGTATCGATAAAGACGGCAACGGGTTGATGGAATGCACCAATCATATTTTTGCCGAGCCTCGATGAATCGACTTGCGAAAGGAGTGTGGTGGGGATCTGTATAAAATCGATCCCGCGCTGATACGTCGCGGCAGCAAAGCCAACCATGTCACCAACGACACCGCCCCCTAGAGCAATCATCGTCGCATTCCGTGAAAAACGACGGGTCAACGCCTCTGAGAAAATACGATCCAGGGTCTCGATATGTTTGTGGCTCTCACCGTCGGGCAAGATCACTGTCGCCAAATCAAAGTCAGTCAACGCCGATACAACGCGATCTAAATATAGCGGTGCGATACTTTCATTCGTGACGACAAGAACTTGCCGACCTCGAATCACGGTTGCCAACAAATCTGAGTCAATCAAGCCGCTTCCAATGTGAATTGGATACGCGCGATCGCCCAATTCAACATTAAGCTCTCTCATCACTCTGCCCCTCAATTTGTTCGATAATCTGCCGCACTACAATAGATGGATTCGTTCGCCGCGTCTGTACCTGGATCGACGAATACGCGCGGTATAAAGGTTCGCGCTCGCTAGCCATTGCTTTGAGCTTGGCCTTTGGATCTGCGACCTGCAAGAGCGGCCTGTTTTTATCATTTTTCAACCGATCAAATTGCGTTTTTAAATCAGCTTGCAACCAAATGACATGTTGTTGATGCGCTTGCAGAAGATCCTGGTTTTCAGGGCGCAACACAACGCCAGCACCAGTCGACACAACCACCGCACCTTGACCAACGAGCTCTGCAAATACCCGCGCTTCACGCTCGCGAAAACCTGATTCGCCCTCGACATCAAAAATCCAAGGAATATCCGCACCACAACGCGTCTCAATTTCCTCATCTAAATCAAGAAACGGCAAATTCAATTTTGTTGCGAGCAAACGACCAACTGTCGTTTTACCCGCACCGGTTGGGCCGATCAAAATGAGTGGAAACGAAATGTCTGGCATGAAACCTCAGTTACAGAACGCGGGGAGTGATGAATATTAGCAGTTCTGATTTAAAGGCTCGACGCTGACTTGATTGAAATGCATGACCGAGCACAGGAATCGAGGACAAACCAGGAACACCAACGGTGATATTTCTTCTTTCGATTCATAGAAACCGACAAGGACGAGAGTCGTTGATAGTGATGACAATCTCCATCATTTATCCAATAAAGCGAATCGCAGCTTAGATACACTCGAGACTGACTTGATGGGTCGATTTGCATGAGGTCCCTCCAATTCCGGAGAGCCAAGCAGGAAATTAAAGTCTGTCAAATCGATATTGGACCTTGATTTTAGGTACACTTCGGCCCAACACTCGGAATGGAAGCATCGTGACAGGCCCTATACGTTTTCTAATCAGCCTCGCACTGACATCAGCGCTATTAGGAACAGCTGTCCTGGTTGGTGGGTATCTCTACCTGAAACCGGGACTTCCAGACGTCGAATCACTGCGTACGGTACAATTGCAAACACCGCTCCAAATCTTTACTTCAGATGGGCAATTAATTGCCCAGTTTGGCGAAAAGCGCCGTGATCCAGTCAGTATTAATGAAGTCCCACTCGATCTCGTTCGCGCCTTCCTCGCCGCCGAGGATGATAACTTCAGAGACCATGTTGGGATCGACCCTCTCGGTCTTGCCCGTGCTGCATGGCAACTCGTTTCGAGCGGTCAAATTCAGTCTGGTGGTTCTACCATCACGATGCAGGTAGCCAAGAACTACTTTTTAAGCCACGAGCGGACATTTGCACGGAAGTTTAGAGAAATCCTTCTCGCGCTCGAAATTGAGAAAACGCTGAGTAAAGACGAAATTCTTGAGCTCTATTTCAATGTGATCTTCCTTGGGCATCGAGCCTATGGGGTCAACGCCGCGTCGCAAATTTACTATGGTAAAAACTTGGATGAGTTAACTCTCGCGCAGTCAGCAATGATCGCAGGGCTTCCCAAAGCACCATCGAAGTACAATCCCATCGCAAATCCAGATCGTGCAAAAGAGCGTCGTGATTGGATTCTCGGGCGTATGCTGAAATTAGGCTTTATCGAAGAGTACGACTTCAATCAGGCAATTGAACAACCCGTTACAGCATCATTACATGGTGTGCAGGTCGATCTCACAGCACCGTACGTCGCTGAGGAAGCTCGCCGGATCGCATTAGAGATCTTCGATGATCGCGCATATACCGATGGCTTACGTGTGTTCACCACCATTAACGGTGAGCACCAAAAATATGCTCAGGACGCTGTTATTCGGGGGCTGATGGAGTACGACCGCCGGCACGGTTGGCGAGGCGTTGAGCAAGCACTCATTGGCACAAGCTTATTTGATTGGAAACGACAGCTCGGAAGCGTTGATGCAATTGGTCCACTTGAACCAGCTGTTGTTGTGGCTGTCACCGATAAAACCATTCGCGCGATCACGAAAGACGATGAATCAATCACCATCGACCAAAAAGGATTTGAGTGGGCACGCGAGTATCGGAGCGTCAATAGCATCGGCCCGCGTGTTCGGGATGCCAGAACACTCGTCGCACCAGGCGATCTGATTCGAGTTCTGAAAGACGACTCTCGTTGGTGGCTCGCACAAAAACCTGAAGTCGAATCTGGATTCGTAGCACTCGATCCAAATACAGGCGCTATTCGAGCGATGATTGGCGGGTTCAACTATTTCGAGTCTAAATTTAATCGTGCAACCCAAGGCGGACGGTTGGTCGGCTCTGGCATCAAACCGTTGATTTACACGGCCGCACTCGAGTCGGGCATGACCCCAGCGACACAGATTAACGATGCTCCGGTTGTCTTCGACCAAACCGAAGGCGCGACCGATTGGCGCCCACAAAACTCAGGTGGCACGTTTCTAGGCCCAACGCGCCTACGTACAGCACTGTATAAATCACGAAACCTTGTGTCAGTCCGACTGGTCAGAGAACTCGGAGTGAGCCGAATCATTGATATCGCGGATCGGTTTGGTCTGGATACTGCTAAGCTACCAAGAGACCTCTCCATCTCACTCGGTACTGCTTCATTAACACCTCTTGAGATGGCTGAAACATATGCAATTTTCGCAAATGGTGGATTCCGAGTGAGGAATCATTTGATACGGTCGATCCATCTCAGTGGATTTAGAATTTGATAATCGGTTACGTCCTGCAAAATCTGACTTTTTCGAACTCGATTACAGCGACCGCATTGCACCGCGAGTCTTGGATGAGCGCATTCACTTTCTCATTAACGACATGCTAAAAGACGTGGTTCAGCAAGGAACGGCGAAAAAAGCAAAATCACTCGGCCGCCAGGATCTTGCCGGTAAAACAGGTACAACCAACGATCAAGTCGACGCTTGGTTTAACGGATATCAAAAAGATCTGGTGGCATCAGTATGGGTCGGATTCGATCAGCCAAAGACACTCGGGCGAGCCGAATACGGCGGACGAGCCGCTTTGCCAATTTGGATTGAATTTATGAAGTATGCCTTAAACGATATCCCTCAAGATGCACCACCGCTGCCGACGGGTGTCGTTGCCACGCGCATCGACCCAGAGACCGGAGCAAAAGCTCGCGCATCTCAGAAAAATGCCATGCGTGAGTTCTTCCTCTTAGAAAATCCACCGAAAGATCCCGCGCCAGAGGCTGTAATTCCATCGACCGATGGTCAAAGCATCCAAACACCGCAACAGTTGTTCTAGAACACCCTAACTCGGTTACGGAAATCAGTGAGCTTCAGTGTCCACGGCCAATCTCCACGAACAGCCTTAGGCGATCGTGAAATCCAGCCGCGTACCTCATAACGGACACCCAATTTGATCTCAGGATCTGCCTTTGGGAAGACGACTCGCAGGTTTCCATCAAGAATCACAGTGGTCTTATCAATAATCTGTGTCACTGCACCAACTCGATGCTGAAAGCCTCCGCTAGCCAGGTTTTTAGCCGATTCGGGTAATTGACCTAACGACCAGACACCAAGTCGAGACTTGCGTGCATTCCATTCTGATGATGTCAGACATCGCACTAATCGATTTTCTGGCGGCACGGAGACGGTTAGCGCAAGGCCCTCCGACACGAGCACTTCGCCAAGATAGGCCTGGCCCATCCATAAATTACCCAACAAACGACCATAACGGTCTTTTGATGCCGGCCAAGGCGTCACTTGAACTACTTCCGGAAGTACCTCAATCGCTCGCCTCTTCGCCTTCAACGCATAATCACGCTTCCAACCGGAATCTTTTAACTCAAATGTATTGAAACCAGTCAAGCGGACGCGAGAGCCGTCCTCAAGTTTGACAGTATCGCCATCAATCACTCGATCAACTTTGAATAATGGGGAAAGAGGCAAGGTGCTGCAATGGCAGCCCCTGAAAACACAAAAGCCGCTGTTAAAGCGGCTTTTGCAAATGCTTTATTTAGAAATTGTTCGACCACCGAAGCGCTTGTTGAAGCGATCGATACGTCCACCAGTATCAACAACTTTCTGCTTACCAGTGTAGAAAGGGTGGCACTCTTGGCATACGTCGATTGAGAAATCTTCGCCTTTTGTTGAACGTGTTTCATAGGTCGCTCCACATGAGCATGTCACCTTCACGTCCGAATACGCTGGATGAATATCCGCTTTCATCTGTTCTATCCTCTGTATAATCGATGCCGCTTCCCCAACCACGTTACGCGTCAGGCACCGCATCTAAGTTTGGGCGGCGGAGTCTATCAAACACTAGGGTGTTCACGGAAGCCTATGCCACGCTTTTTTATCAAAGTTTTTGTTCCCGGGCCGTTTTTCGAACCGCTCACCTACGCATCAGAGGCTCTGATCGATGCCGGTGTACGCGTTCAAGTCCCACTCGGATCACGCGAAGTGATCGGCATTTGCACTGGAGAATCTGAAACACCCGAGACACTCGACACCATTAAATCGGTCATTTCAGTTATCGATGACGAATCGATCATCAGCCCGCAACATCAGGCTTTGATAGATTTCGCAGCCCATTATTACTTAGCGCCGCCGGGTGATTTATTGCTCTCAAGCCTGCCGACGACACTTCGTAAAGGTAAGCCAGTCCCAAGACCCAAAACTGAAACTGGCCACAAGAACTCACCGGCCTATCAGCTCACAACCGAGCAGCAGGATGCAATTGACGCAGTGGATCAAAAAGCAAATCAATTCCAATGCTTTTTGCTGCAAGGAGTAACGGGAAGTGGCAAAACTCAGGTTTTTTCTGAGCTGATCCATCGAACGATCAAACGGGGCCAGCAAGTGTTGTTACTCGTTCCTGAAATTGGGCTCACGGGTCAAATGGTGACTCGGATTCAGGATCAGCTCGACGGGGAGCTCGCTGTATCGCACTCTGGCATCGCTGACGGTGCGCGGACGAAAGCTTTCGTGGCATCTGCCAAAGGCATTGCAGATGTCTTAATCGGCACACGCTCAGCCTTATTCACTCCGCTACCCAAGCTTGGTCTCATTTTGGTCGATGAAGAACATGATGGAGCCTACAAGAATCAGGAGGGATGTCGCTATTCAGCGCGCGATCTGGCAATCGTTCGTGCGAAACAAGCAAGCATCCCAATCGTACTGTCTTCGGCAACACCGTCACTTGAGACGTGGCAACAAGCAGAACTTGGTAAATACCAACGATTACGTTTATCCGCTCGACCGGGACAACAACCACAGCCGACCATCCGCTTGATCGATGCAAGGCATGACAAGCCAAAGAATGGGCTCAGTGAGGCAGCTCGACGAGCCATTCGTCATGCGATTGATCATGACCAACAAGCACTCGTTTTCCTTAATCGACGAGGCTACTCTCCGGTCCTCATGTGCACTGACTGTGGCTGGATTCCAGGCTGCAGGCATTGCGATGCCAAACCAACACTGCATCGCCAGCCAGATTCGTTATGGTGCCATCACTGTGATCATCGTCAGCGACCAGTCTCTGTCTGTCCAGAATGCTCAAGCCTCAATCTATTGGCTGTTGGACATGGGACTGAACGCTTAGAAGAGGCATTGGCTGACGGTTTTCCCGATGTCCCGGTTATTCGAGTCGATCGAGATACCACCGCTCGGCGGCGGGCATTTGAACAACTCATCCAACCAGTCATCGACGGCCAACCATGCATCTTGGTTGGGACGCAAATGCTTGCTAAGGGACATGATTTCCAGAAGCTCTCGACCGTCGTGGTGACTGATGCTGATCAAGGACTCTCAGGCGCCGATTTCAGATCGGTAGAACATTTCGCACAACTGCTGACTCAAGTTGCAGGACGCGCAGGGCGACATGGAGCAACTGGACAAGTGCTCATTCAAACTCATCGACCGGACTCAGAATGGTTTGAGCGCATACTGAAACAAGATTACGACCATCTTGCGAGAGCGATGCTTGGTGAGCGCCAACAATTTCATTGGCCTCCAGAATCGCATCTAGCTCTCATTACAGCGCGCGCAACAACATCCGCTCCTGTGTTCGAAGCCCTTGGGACAATCGCACATCAAATCAGAGCCTTAAATAGCCCTGTGCGTGTACTCGGACCGGCACCAGCTCCGATGGAGCGTCGTAATCGACAATATCACGGCCAGTTGTTGATCCTCGGCAAACGCTCACTGATTCAATGGGCTTTAAAAGAAACCGGTCCATGGGCCTATAAAAAGCAAGGAAAAGTCATGTTTCAGTTGGATGTGGATCCCTGGGACCTTTGGTAATGCTACACTCGCGCCCTCAACCGGAGGGACACTATGAAGGACGCTGTCGCTGCGCTATTTGAACAAGCGCTCGATCAACTCATGACTCAAGGCATCATTGATGCTGCAGATCGCAAGCCTGTGCAAATTGAAAACACCCGTGATCCTGCGCATGGAGACCTTGCGACCAATGTGGCAATGATGCATGCAAAGGCTGCCAAAATGGCGCCACGCGCACTTGCAGAGCTAATCCTTAAGCAACTTCCTCCATCAGATAATGTGAGTGCAACAGAGATTGCAGGACCTGGATTCATCAACGTTCGCCTTGCCAAAGACGCTACATTTGAACCCGTAATTCGATGTCTGTCCGAACAAACGCAATTTGGCCTTCACCAAGCGACCGAAGAACGCGTACAGGTTGAATATGTCTCCGCCAATCCGACGGGGCCTCTTCATGTGAAGCTGAATATTATGTGAATGATGCGGGCCGCCAGATGAATATTCTGGCCGTCAGCGTGTTCATTCGGTATCTCGAACACACCGGTGAGTCTGTCACATTTCCTTCAGCGGGGTACCAGGGTGACTACATCACCGACCTTGGCGTCACCTTATTCCAAAATGCTGGAAACTCACTGCAGGTTGCGTTTGATACGCTGACTCAAGGCATACCAACAGACTCTGAAGACTCTAAAGACGCGCACATCGACGGATTAATTCAGAATGCAAAAGCGTCTCTTGGAGACAATTGGATTCAGCCGTTTGATCTCGCGCTCACCGCAATTCTCGATGACATCAAAAATGATTTATCAGAGTTCGGCGCCGACTTTGATGAATGGTTTAGCGAGAAGTCTCTCGTTACATCTGGCGAGATCGACCAAGCCATTGCAACACTTGACGAACGGGGCCATCTCTACGAACAAGGTGGCGCAACGTGGTTTAGATCAACAGACTTTGGCGACGATAAAGACCGGGTTGTTCGCAGAGATAACGGTGAAACAACGTATTTTGCAAGTGACATCGCTTATATCGCCAACAAGTTCTCGCGTGGCTTTGATCGAATCATCTACGTGTGGGGTGCTGATCATCATGGCTACATCGTGCGCATCAAAGCAGCCGCCCAAGCGCTCGGATTTGATCCAGAGCGCCTCACGATTCGACTGGTGCAATTTGCAATCCTCTACAAGGACGGTGAGCGCCTACAAATGTCAACGCGCTCGGGTTCATTTGTGACCTTAAGAGAGCTACGCGATGATGTGGGCCGCGACGCCTGTCGTTATTTCTATGTCATGCGCAAAGCAGACCAACATTTGGATTTTGACCTGTCGCTCGCGACAAGCCAGTCAAAAGATAATCCGGTGTACTACATCCAATATGCACATGCGCGCATCTGCCGTGTATTCGAGGGCTTGGAAGGACAACCGTTTGACGAGCAACGTGGCCTCGACCACCTCACATCTTTAGTCACTCAAGAAGAGCTGGATTTGGCAACCGCAATCGGCCGATTCCCAGAAGTAGTTGGTAAAGCCGCGGATTCGCTAGAGGCGCATTTGATTTGCTATTACCTGCAAGACCTCGCAGCTGATTTTCACCGGTGGTACAACGGAACGCGCCTACTCGTCGATGACATCGATGTTCGTGATGCGCGCTTGGCACTTGCTAAAGCGGTTCAAACAGTCA
>RGHP01000381.1 GCA_010024125.1 Gammaproteobacteria bacterium
CAAAACGCCTCGGGCTACATCGGTGGCTATGGTGTCATCAACGCCAGCACGATCCCACCAACCAACGGAATCGAACGCGGCATCCCAAAAGTCACAATGAAAATTGCAAGGCCCATAATCCCAAAAACGACCGACGGGACCGCAGCTAGATTATTGATGTTGATCTCTATAATTTCAGTGATTCGATTTTTTGGTGCGATTTCTTCCAAATAGACCGCGGTGGCGACGCCCAACGGGAACGCGATCACGATACAAACAGCTAGTGTAAAAATCGAGCCAACTAGTGCGCCCTTAATCCCGGCCATCTCTGCATCACGTGACGCAGAGCCGAAAAACAAATAATCACTTAGCTCGAAGGAAACTTGTCCTCGGGCCTCCAGCTGATCCACGAAAGCGATCACCTGATTATTAATACGTCGATCGGCTTCTGGAGTGTTCCGGTCAATCATTCCCCTTAGAAAAGTGTCAATGTCATCATCAACAGCAAACTTGAACGGAATCGTTTTGCCAATATCAGACGGGTTGTCTATCAGATGCGCCATGAGTCGCTGGCTTGAGCCAGAGGACAAGATTGATCTGGCTGCCTTTTTCTTCTTCCGCCCCTCCGGATTTCCCAGGGCCCGATACAAGCCGTCACGAATAACCCCATCAAAGTCCCCTGAAGATAATGATTCAGGGGTCATGAGACCCTGCGGATCGAGACGCTCTTTTTCGAGAACCACGTCGAATGTGACATAGTGCTGCTGCATACCTGGAATCCCCTTAGAAAGGATTCCCGTAAACAAAAGTACAAGAAACGACAAGGCGCAACCAATGGCTACCATTCCCCACGCACGAAAACGGGTCTCGCTCGAGTTACGCTGTCTCAGGGAAGCATTAACACGGACAGCTGCCTCGTGAGGACTCAAGACGCTTTTTACCGTTTCAGTCATATTGCTCCCTATACTTTTTCACGATCTGCAAAGCAAAGAAGTTAAGCCCCAGCGTCAGTATGATAAGCATAAGCGCCAATGCAAACGCTGATAAGGTCTTTGCCGACTCGAACTCCTGATCACCAACCAGAATCGTAACTATTTGTGACGTGACTGTGGTCACTGCATCCAGAGGGTTAAAAGTGAGGTTGGCCGCCAAACCCGCTGCCATCACAACGATCATGGTCTCTCCAACGGC
>RGHP01000382.1 GCA_010024125.1 Gammaproteobacteria bacterium
GGCTCCGCCCTTTCCCTCAGCGAGGTCGGAAATCCCGCGACGCACACAAAATGCGGTCGACTGCGCAAAAACCCCGTATAAACACCCGACAACGAGGCCTGTTAGGACGTATAAGGTGCGAACGTCTAGCTCTTCCATCATGACTCCTCAAGTCGAGCGCGCGATAGCCACTCTTTAGATACCAGGAACTGGCCTCGGGCGCCCCATTTGATCCAAGGCCACGAAGGTAAATAACGCTTCGGTAACCTTTTCAGTTTCATCACCATCACGAGCACGACGCCATGCCTCTACCTTGATCTTCATCGATGTTCGACCCACGGACTCAAGCTCAGCGAACAACGTAACCTCGTCGCCCACGTGCACAGGCTGCAAAAAATGAATACCGTCAACAGCGATGGTCGCGCTTCGACCTCTGGCTATACGCGCCGCAGTGTTACCCGCAGCTAGATCCATTTGTGCCATTAACCAACCACCAAAAATATCACCAGATGGGTTGGTGTCCGCCGGCATCGCGATCGTCCGTATCGCTGGATCGTGCTTTGGGAATTCTTGCTTCATAACACTCGTTTCCTAAACCATGTCGCAAATTTCAAGAGGACTCTTTTTCTACGACGGATTTTGCCCCACAAAGCGCCTCCGCCGCCCGAATCCGCGCTGTTTTTTCTAATGAATCGTTGTCCCTCGGAACTTCAACACTGTACACCTTCCCTGAAGGTAAAGACGAAATCATCCCCTTCAAATCAATGTCGCCAGAACCAGGAACGAGCCGCTCTGAGCGGGCTGCGTGGATAAGTTGTTCAGTCGTTGGATTAATCAGCCGTGGTGCATCACACAGTTGAATGTAGTTCACCAATGATTCTGGAATTTGGTTTAGCGCCTCACTGTTTCGATCGCTCCGATCCCAGTGTAGTGCGTCGACAAGTATGCCAGAGTTAATTTTGTTGACGGCACGAACGATCTGGAGACAGTCCGTGGAGGTCTTTACCGCTGTCCAGGGCATAAACTCCAGGTCACCTGTTAGTCCATACTGAGCCGCGTGCTCTAGAAATATTCCATAGTTATCAATCAGCCTCGCCCGATTGAGGTCGTCACCAACTACAAGAACGTGTTTCGCTCCTAGGTAAGAACATACCTCAAGGAAAGGAAGGAAGGCCTCCAGATTGAAAGACT
>RGHP01000383.1 GCA_010024125.1 Gammaproteobacteria bacterium
AATATCGGTGGAGAAAATCAGCAAGAGACATGATCAGGACATAAGTATTGTTCTGGCCGCGATGGTTGAATTTTCTGACGATGCGCCCCGGTACCGGTTTGCTTTTGGAGGTATGGCGGGTATTCCGATGCTCGCCAAGAAGACCATGGATTCGTTGGAGCCTGATGATTTAGCTAATGACTTCAGCCCGCTGTCCGACCACCGGGCGGATGCCTGGTATCGTCTCGCCGTATCAGAGAACCTGGTTCGTGATTTTCTGAGTGGTGGTGCTTCCCATGAGTAGTCAAAAGAAGGCGGATGAAACCAAGCTGGTTGGGGCCCCAGAGCACCACGACAGTAACTTGGAGCACCTCACGGGTCAGGCTCTTTATTGCGACGACATCCCAGAACCGAGGGGCTGCCTCCACGCGGCGTTGGTGTTGGGCCCACAGATTCCGAGCCGGGATCTCTGTATTCAGGCTCCTGAATTGGAGCAGCTCCAGAGCTTATCTGTCAGTGACCACATATTTTTTACCGCTGCGGACATTCCTGGTGAGAATAACGCTGGCCCCGTAGTTCATGATGAGCCACTGTTGCCGACCAATGAGACGAGCTACTCCCACCAGCCGGTGGGTGTGGTTTTGTGCAAAGATCGAGACGATGCGCGTCGAATCGCAAAAATTTATCGCGTCACCGGAGAGCCCATCGACCCTATAGTGACAACAATCACAGCGGCGACCGAAGCGGGCCAGGTTCTCCATGAGCCACTCGTTCTAGAGAACCGATTCTCTGAATCTTCTTTCAGCCAGTGTACCCACGTCACCCAGTGTGGAATGTCGATCGGTGGCCAAGATCATGTCTATCTGGAGGGCCAGGTAGCGCTCGCGGTCCCCTCATCAGATGGAATGCATGTGGTTAGCTCGACCCAGCACCCGACAGAGGTACAGGACCTGATCGCCAACCTACTCAACATCAACGCCGCGACTGTGACTGTCGAGATTCGTCGAATGGGCGGGGCGTTCGGTGGAAAGGAGAGTCAGGCGGCTCACTTCGCGATGTTGGCAGCTCTTGGGGCCCATTTGACAGGTATGCCCGTCAAGGTTCGCCTCGACCGGGACGATGACATGCGCGTCACAGGTAAACGGCATGATTTCCTGGTTAATTATAAGGTCGGACACGATGCTGAGGGT
>RGHP01000384.1 GCA_010024125.1 Gammaproteobacteria bacterium
AGAACGTCGTGAGACAGTTCGGTCCCTATCTGCCGTGGACGTTGGAAATTTGAGAGGGGCTGCTCCTAGTACGAGAGGACCGGAGTGGACGAACCCCTGGTGTTCGGGTTGTCACGCCAGTGGCATTGCCCGGTAGCTATGTTCGGAAAGGATAACCGCTGAAAGCATCTAAGCGGGAAACCTGCCTCAAGATGAGATCTCCCGGGCCTTCGGGCCCCTAAAGGACCGTAGAAGACTACTACGTTGATAGGTTGGGTGTGTAAGCGCTGTGAGGCGTTGAGCTAACCAATACTAATTGTCCGTGAGGCTTGATCATACAATCCTCGAACTCATCGAGGATCGATGACACGATTTCACCAAATGTGCTTATAACTTGTTAATTCAACACCCTATTTGTTGTGTGGCTTTTGCGGCACAGCATACCGGCTTGTCTGACGACAATAGCGAGCGTGAACCACCTGATTCCATCCCGAACTCAGAAGTGAAACCGCTTAGCGCCGATGGTAGTGTGGGGTCTCCCCATGTGAGAGTAGGTCATCGTCAGGCATCTTAATGTGAAAAACCCCGTCTTCTTTGAAGGCGGGGTTTTTTATTGCCGAGTTGTTTTTGACTCTCTAGGATTCGCGTATGAGTTTAGATAAAGAGCCACGTTGGCTTCCGATAGCGCCTTGGCTGTTTCTATTTGTATGGAGTGCAGGTTATGGTGTGGCAAAGCTTGCGCTTGAGTCCACGACACCGTTGAATCTTCTCGCCCTACGCTTCTTTGGCGCAACTGTCGCTCTACTTCCGTTTGTATTGATATTTCGCCCGGTATGGCCTGATAAACGTGCGTTCAAGGATTTATTAATTGTTGCAACCTTCCTACAGTTGGGACACTTCCTCTGTATTTATTTCGGACTGTCTCTCGGAGCGTCGGCCGGTGTTCTTGCCCTATTTGCGGCGTCCCAACCTGTTCTCATTGCGATTGTTGCGTCACTTGTGAATCGCCGTGTTCCTCCCGCACGCATTTGGGCTGGGCTGATGGTCGGGCTGGTTGGAGCCTCTTGGGTTATTTTTGTTCAAGGTCACTTCTCTGATGGTGCGTTATTGGGAGCTGTTCTTGGCTTTATCGCTGTGGTCTCGCTGTCACTTGGGCAGGTCTATGACAAGCGCCAACGCCC
>RGHP01000386.1 GCA_010024125.1 Gammaproteobacteria bacterium
AATCGCTAATTTTTCAATAAGACTCGCGGTGGGCCAACTCGGATCAGCGATACCCAGTAAACGATTCGTATTGCTTTGTGTCATTGCCAATTCCCTGCTCACTTTGGAATACGCTGGATTCAGCAAGGTTCATGCCAATGGTGGCAATCAATTGTCGTTAGGGAGTTTCAGTGCCGGCAAAAGCAAGCCGATTTGGATTTGATTAACCGCATGCCAAAATTCCGACAGCCGTTCAGTTAGATTGAATTTCGTACTTGTTGATTTTTTCGATCAGCGTAGTGCGCTGGAGATTGAGAAGCCGAGCTGACTGGGAAACATTTCCACCACACTTTGAGAGCGCATCAACAATTAGCTGCTTTTCAATCTCAGCAAGGTGATTTTTCAGGTTTAGTCCTTCAATTGGTATGGTCGCATTTTGAATTCCGAGACTGCCTTGTGCTCGCAAGACGATGTCCTCAACAGGGTTATCCCCTCCATCAAAAATCGTCAAATCCAACTCACTCTGCTTTGGAAAACGATGATCGAAACCCAATGCACTACTCGCACCCAATTCTGCAATGCTTCTGGGGAGTAAAGATGCTGGTATTTGCGATAGGCTGATGCTTTGCCCAGGGAAAAAACAGCATAACCGATGCACTAAATTTACTAGTTCGCGAATATTCCCAGGCCATGAGTAATTGCATAGAGCGTCCATGAGCGCTCCATCAAAGCTTGCCACTTGGCCATCATGAATATGCTTCTCTAGATAAAACTGGATTAACTCAGGGATATCCTCTTGTCGCTCTCTCAATGAAGGTAAAATCACGGGGATAACGTTCAACCGATAATACAGATCTTCCCGGAAATCACCTTCCTGAATATAGGAATCTAAATTGCGGTGCGTTGCTGCGATAATTCGCACATTCACGTCGATGGATTTCGTTGACCCGACCGGATCAACTTTGTGCTCTTGAAGAACTCTGAGAAGCTTCACTTGCATCTCAATAGGCATATCACCGATTTCGTCAAGAAACAGCGTGCCGTTGTGCGCCAATTCAAACCGACCTGTCCGGTCAGAAATAGCACCCGTAAAGGCACCTCTTTTATGTCCAAACAGCTCAGACTCGAGGAGTTCACGCGGTATGGCACCGCAGTTTACTGG
>RGHP01000387.1 GCA_010024125.1 Gammaproteobacteria bacterium
GATTCTTCCAAATATGGTGGGATTGACCATCGCTGTTCACAACGGGAAGCAACACGTTCCTGTTTTGATCAACGAAGACATGGTTGGTCACAAGTTGGGTGAGTTCGCGGTAACGCGTAACTACCGTGGTCACGTTGCCGACAAAAAGTCGAAGCGTTAAGGATTAGGTGTAGCCATGAATGAAGTGCAAGCACGTTTAAAAGGCGCTCGGCTTTCTGCTCAGAAGGCGCGCCTGGTCGCAGACCAGATTCGCGGTAAGCACGTTGAGGAAGCCCTCAATACGCTGAGCTTCTCAACAAAGAAAGCTGCGCACATCGTCAAGAAAGTTCTTGAGAGTGCAATTGCAAACGCAGAGCACAACGAAGGCGCTGATGTGGATGATTTGAAAGTCACAACAGTATTCGTTGATGAAGGTATGACGATGAAGCGGATTCGCCCACGTGCGAAAGGCCGCGCAGACCGCATCTTTAAGCGGACCTGTCACATCACCGTCAAAGTCGGACAGGCCTGAGGAGGAGCACTATGGGTCAGAAAGTACACCCGAATGGCATCCGCCTCGGGATTACCAAGGATCACTCATCGGTTTGGTATGCCGAGCGCGGTGATTACGCAGATAAACTGTTTGATGACATCAAGGTTCGTGAGTTCCTCGATGCGAAACTGAAGAACGCTCAGATTTCAAAAATCTTGATCGAGCGTCCAGCGCAAAATGCACGTGTCACACTGCAAACTGCGCGCCCAGGTATCGTGATCGGTAAGAAAGGTGAAGACGTTGAAGCGCTTCGCAAAGAACTGACGCAGATGATGGGTATTCCAGTTCAAATCAATATCGAAGAGATCAGAAAGCCTGAGCTTGATGCGCGCCTCGTAGGGCAAAACATCGCAGGCCAGTTGGAGCGTCGTGTGATGTTCCGTCGCGCGATGAAGCGTGCGGTTCAAAACGCAATGCGTGCTGGCGCTGAAGGTATTCGTGTTCAGGTCTCGGGTCGTTTGGGCGGTGCTGAAATCGCGCGGACAGAGTGGTATCGCGAAGGTCGTGTTCCATTGCATACATTGCGTGCGGATATCGACTACTCAACATATGAGGCGCACACCACATATGGCGTGATCGGTATCAAAGTGTGGATCTTCAAAGGTGAG
>RGHP01000388.1 GCA_010024125.1 Gammaproteobacteria bacterium
TTCGCTGATCGTATGTTCCGCAAAATAAAAGTCACCAATGATGAGCCACTAATCGAAGATGTCACCCGTGAGTTTAACAGTGGCATGTGGACCATCGGATACACTGGCCAGTCGCCAGAACGTCTGAAAGCTCACATGGCTAATCAGCACGTGTTCGATAGAACATCATTGCAGGCTGTTGGTGGTGAGCTTGATGGTGAATATTATGGCTTGCCTTGGCCTTGTTGGGGTACAGCAGAGATGGGGCATCCAGGCACACCTCTACTATACGACACTTCAAAACCAGTGGCTGAAGGGGGTCTTTGTTTCCGTGCCCGATTTGGGGTAGAGCATGAGGGCAACAATCTGTTGGCTGAAGGTTCTTACCCCGTTGGGTCTGAAATCAAGGACGGTTACCCAGAATTTACGATGGGTATGCTGAAGAAGCTTGGCTGGGATGGTGACCTGACTGCTGACGAACGTTCGGCAATTGAAAAGGTTGCTGGTGACAAGACCAACTGGAAGGTTGATTTGTCGGGTGGTATCCAAAGGGTTGCGATCAAGCATGGTTGTGCACCATTTGGTAACGCGAAGGCACGGGTGAAGGTCTGGACATTCCCAGATCCAATTCCACTGCATCGTGAGCCATTGTACACATCGCGTCGTGATCTTGTGGCCGATTATCCAACCTACTCAGACCGTAAGCTCTATCGTCTGCCGACTTTATATAAGTCGATCCAGGATAAGGATTATTCGGTTGAATATCCGATGATTCTGACCTCAGGTCGTTTGGTCGAATATGAGGGCGGTGGTGATGAAACCCGTTCAAACCCATGGCTTGCTGAATTACAGCAGGACATGTTTGTTGAGATGAACCCATTTGATGCCAATGGAAAGAATATCCGTAACGGCGATATGGTTTGGGTGAAGACACCTGAAGGCGCGCAGATCAAGGTCATGGCCATGGTCACGGAACGTGTCGCCAAAGGTGTTGCCTTCTTGCCATTCCATTTTGGTGGGCATCTTGAGGGGGTAGACCAACGGTCCAAGTATCCAGAGGGATCCGATCCTTATGTACTTGGTGAAGCAGCCAACACGGCCATGACTTATGGCTATGACTCAGTGACGCTGATGCAGGAAACCAAGTGTTCCCTGTGCTCA
>RGHP01000389.1 GCA_010024125.1 Gammaproteobacteria bacterium
CGAGATGGACTTCCGGGGTGTAGTACTTCAACCCCATCAATGCGTTTGATCGCGCGCTGAGGTCATCGATAGAAGGCGTTGCGATCAATGCTTTACTCGCAAATCCCATAGCCATTGCACCCCCTGCGTAGGTCGGTACCGGCGTGAGATAAAATGACCGGGTTTGAAAATATGATTTCCAGCGACGGTACGTGTTGGTGACTTCATCACCTTGCATGTAAGGCACACCGTTTTGCGTGACAAGAATACCGTTGTCGGTCAATGCATTCGCACATCCCTGATAGAACGCCGACTCAAACAGTACTTCACCAGGGCCAATGGGATCTGTTGAGTCTGTGATAATGACATCGAATTGTTCCTGATTATTGGCGATGAATGCAGCGCCATCATCAATTACAAGATTGAGACGGGGATCTTCAAACGCGCCATCTGAATGCTTTGGAAAATATTCGATACACATGTCGACAACGGCACGATCGATTTCCACTTGGGTCACTGATTCAACAGTTGGGTGTTTTAGGACTTCACGCAGGATCCCGCCATCACCGCCGCCAATGATCAAAACGTGCTTGGGGCAGGGATGCGTGTTCATGGGAACATGCACCATCATTTCATGGTAGACAAACTCATCTGCTTCAGTGGTTTGGATCACACCATCGAGTGCCATGACAAGGCCAAAGCGTGGATTTTCGAAGATGACAAGTTGTTGGTGATCTGTAGCCGCTTCGAACAAGGTTTTTCCTTGCTCGAAGTTTTGACCCCATTCTGAATACAGGGTTTCTTGATAACGCATTAGCGGATCTTACCGCGACGTTCTTCAACCACTTCTGAACGAGAAGGACGGAAATAGCGTCCTAAAATCTCGACTGCTCTGTGTGGATTCGAATCACCACACATAAAGACGTCAAATGCAGCATAGTCTTTCTCAGGCCAAGTATGGACAGAGATATGCGATTCAGCCAATACAGCGACACCACTGATTCCACCGTTTGGCGTGAAATGATGCAAGTGAATATGCAAAAGTGTTGCGTTGCATTCTTCAACGCATGCACGCATCGCTGCTTCCATCCGTTCAAGGCAATCGAGGTCTTTAGCGCCCCAGAGATCAATGATGAGGTGTGTACCAGCGAAGATTTCGCC
>RGHP01000390.1 GCA_010024125.1 Gammaproteobacteria bacterium
GTCGGCGGCAAGGTGGCCGCCGGTCCGATCCCCCTGGGGACGGCCGACTTCATGGTCCACCACATCCACGCCTTCACGATTCACGTGACGGTGCTGATCCTGCTGAAGGGTGTGCTGTATAGCCGGAGCTCCCGCCTCGTTCCCGACAAGGCGAACCTCGGTTTCCGCTTCCCCTGCGACGGCCCCGGCCGTGGCGGTACCTGCCAGGTGTCGGCTTGGGACCACGTGTTCCTGGGCCTGTTCTGGATGTACAACTCCCTGTCAATCGTGATCTTCCACTTCTCTTGGAAGATGCAGAGCGACATCTGGGGAACGGTGAATGCCGACGGTTCCGTCGCGCACATCACCAACGGCAACTTTGCCCAAAGCGCCATCACCATCAATGGCTGGCTGCGTGACTTCCTGTGGGCTCAGGCCGTTCAGGTGATCAACAGCTATGGCTCGAACACGGCCGCCTACGGAATCATGTTCCTCGGCGCCCACTTCGTGTTCGCCTTCAGCCTGATGTTCCTCTTCAGTGGCCGCGGCTACTGGCAGGAACTGATTGAGTCCATCGTCTGGGCTCACAACAAGCTGAAGGTGGCTCCCGCCACCCAGCCCCGTGCTCTTTCCATCATCCAAGGCCGCGCCGTGGGTGTTGCCCATTACCTCTTGGGCGGAATTGCGACCACGTGGGCCTTCTTCCACGCCCACATTCTTGTGGTCGGCTGACCTCACCTGACCTCTCCCTCTAATGGCAACGAAATTCCCTTCGTTCAGCCAGGGTCTGGCCCAGGACCCGACAACCCGTCGTATTTGGTACGGGATCGCCACGGCTCACGACTTCGAGAGCCATGACGGAATGACGGAGGAGCGCCTCTACCAGAAGCTCTTCTCCACCCATTTCGGTCACCTCGCGATCATCGGCCTGTGGGTTTCGGGAAACCTGTTCCACATCGCCTGGCAGGGCAACTTCGAGCAGTGGGTCGCCGACCCCCTGCACGTGCGCCCCATCGCTCACGCAATCTGGGATCCCCACTTCGGTCAAGGCGCCATCGACGCCTTCACTCAAGCGGGTGCGTCCTCCCCGGTGAACATCGCCTACTCAGGCCTGTATCACTGGTTCTACACAATCGGCATGAAGACGAATGCCGAGCTGTA
>RGHP01000040.1 GCA_010024125.1 Gammaproteobacteria bacterium
ATTCTCGATTTCGATACCGTATTCTCCATGGGTGTGCTGTATCACAGGAAGGACCCGATCAATCATCTTGAGCAACTGAAACGCTGGATCAAACCAGGCGGCCAACTGATTCTGGAGACGCTTGTGGTCGATGGCGACGAGACCACCTGCTTGGTTCCACCAGATCGCTACGCCCGCATGAATAATGTCTGGTTCCTACCCTCGGTTGCCGCATTGTCACGCTGGCTTGAGCGCGTCGGCTTTGAATCAATCGAGTGTCTCGATGTGTCAGTAACAACCACAGAAGAGCAACGCAAAACTGACTGGATGCAGTTTGAATCATTTGAGCATGCGATTGATCCAAACAACGACGCGTTAACCATCGAAGGATTACAACGCCCGACGCGGGCAGCACTCCGTGCTGTGCTTCCTCAGACCTGAGTCGATCTCGCGTTTTAAAACCAAACTGTGCGACAATCGCGCCTTTCCTGAATGACGTCTCTGGAGTGACTTCAATGTTCCAACTCGACTTGGCCCCTGCCGATCCAATTCTTGGCTTAACTGAAACATTTAAAGCAGATACCCATCCCGACAAAATTAACCTAGGTGTCGGTGTGTATCAGGATGCGACAGGAAAGACTCCAATTCTGAAAGCAGTGACTCAGGCAGAAACACGTCTGTTGGAAACAGAGACAAGCAAAAGCTATCTATCGATTCCAGGTGTTCCAGAAGTGGCAACCTACACACAAGAACTTCTCTTTGGTGCAGGTCATGCAATCATCCAAGAAGGCCGCGCGAAGACTGCACAAACCCCTGGCGGAACCGGTGCGTTGCGTGTCGCCGCTGACTTCCTTCTGCGAGCTGCTCCAAAAGCAACTGTCTGGATTTCGAACCCAAGTTGGGCAAACCATCAGGCGATCTTCGAAGCCGCTGGATTCCCTGTGAAAGACTATCGCTACTATGACAAGGCCTCACAAGGTCTCGATGGCGAAGGTTTTATGGCGGACTTGGAAGGCGTCTCTGAAGGTGACGTCGTCATCCTGCATGGATGCTGCCACAACCCGTCAGGCATCGATCTTGATCAAACTGCATGGGAAGCCATTGCTGCGCAAGCAAAAGCCAAGAATTTGATCTGTCTTGTCGACTTTGCATATCAAGGGTTTGGCGAAGGCATCGAAGAAGACCGCGCTGGTCTTCATGTGCTGTTAGATGCAGGTCTCGCGGTCTTGGTTGCAAGCTCCTATTCAAAGAATTTTGGTCTCTACAACGAGCGGATCGGTGCGATCACTGTTGTCGAAGAAACAGCCAATGATGCGGTCAATGCATTCAGCCACGTTCAAGCAGCGATTCGAGCAATCTACTCAAGCCCACCTGCACATGGTGGAAAGATCGTTGCAACGATTCTAGGTGACTCAGCGCTCAAAGCGCTTTGGATCCAAGAGCTTGCCGATATGCGTGCTCGCATCAAGGAAATGCGCCAAGCCTTCGTACAAGGAATGGCCGATCGTCAGCAGACCGTGGATTTTGATTTCATCAACCACCAAAAAGGCATGTTCAGTTTCTCAGGCCTAACTCAAGAGCAAGTATTGAAGCTTCGTGCTGACAATCACATTTACATCGTGGGCTCAGGACGGATCAATGTTGCTGGTATTACCCCTGCCAACATCGACCCACTGTGCGACGCGATTGCCAAGGTCCTTTAATGGCGCAATTTGATCTCTATGGACTCGGTAACGCGCTTGTCGATACCGAGTACCACGTCTCTGACGATCTACTGACAGCACTTGGTGTCGAAAAAGGCATGATGACCTTGATCGATGACGCACAACTCGCTGCACTTGAAGAAGAACTGCGCGACCGTGGTGAATTGAAGAAGCAGGCTTCCGGTGGATCGGCTGCGAACTCATTAATCGCGGCAGCCAACTTTGGATCCAAGGTGTTCTACAGCTGCAAAGTGGCTGATGACGAACTTGGCGCATTTTATCACCAAGACCTCGTCGACTCAGGCGTTGCCACCAACCTCGATCAAATCCGTGAACCAGGAACGACCGGACGCTGTCTTGTCATGGTGACCGACGATGCCGAACGCACGATGAATACGTTCCTTGGCATCACCGGTGATCTCGGTGCCCATGAGATTGATGAAGCAGCTCTCAAAGCATCAAACGTGCTCTACATCGAAGGCTATCTGGCAAGTTCAGATAAGGCGCGCGAAGCAGCCGTTAGAGCGCATCACATTGCAAAAGATGCTGGGATCAAAGTGGCACTGACATTCTCAGATCCTGCCATGGTCACCTATTTTAAAGACCAGGTATCTGAGATGGTCGGCGATGGTGTCGATTTGTTGTTCTGTAACGAACAAGAGGCCATGACTTGGACTGGCGAAGAATCGATCGAAGGTGCATTAACCGCATTGTCAAAAACAGCAACGCAATGGGTCTGCACACGCGGCAAAGATGGCGCATCAGTATTTGATGGAACGCATCGCTTTGATGTACCAGGTCGCGTGGTCACACCGGTCGATACAAACGGTGCCGGAGACATGTTCGCTGGTGCGTTTTTATATGGACTCTCAAGCGGTTGGGATTTTGAAAAGTCAGCGCGCTTTGGAGTGCATGCGTCAGGATATCTAATCACACAATATGGCCCGCGTCTTGGTCTTGCGAGCCATGCTGTATTACTCGAGGAATTTGAGGCGACTCAATAAGTCGCCTCGGTCCATCACAGTTGGTGACGGTTTAAAAACTTCCAAATCATTGGGAGCGTGACTGTCGCTAACGCGATCTTCACCAAGTCACCGAACAAGAATGGCGCCATGCCGAAGGTCACAGCTTTTTCCATGCCGACAAAAGTCGACAACCACACTAAACCACACGCATAGATCACAATATTACCAGCGACCATCGCAATCGCTGTGCCGATCGCCGAACGATCTAAGCCACGTTCAGCCAACCAACCTGTTGTTGCAGCCGCAAGAGCAAAACCAACCAAATAACCACCTGTTGGACCTGCCATATATAGAAGACCCAAGCCTTTTTCAGGAGTTCCTGCAAAGACAGGCAAACCCATTGCACCTTGAGCGAGGTATGCAAGTACTGTTGCAAAACCCATGCGCCAGCCAAACGCAACACCAATCAACAACACAACCAACGTTTGTAGAGTCATTGGGACCGGATAAAACGGAACCTGGACCTTGGCTGATACAGTCAACAGCAAAGAGCCGGCCAAAACCAAAAAGAGTGTACGGAACTGACTGTGACCCTTGTCCAAAAGTGCATCAATCAATACCAAACGGTTTGCTTGCAACATACTCATACCTTCTAAAACAAATTCTTTGAGCGCATTGAAGAGTAAATTGGAGGCTTCGTCAATTAAATGAAAGTCCAAAAACTTTACGAGCGGAACTGCCTGATCTGTCAAAACCCAACTAAGCGTCTACTTTGCATACTCTGCAGTGGCCGCCTAACAACCGGACCGTTTGAACTGAACCCGCTGACTGAAGCAGTGTTTCTAGGAAATGAAACCATCATGGCGCTCATTCAAGCCTATGAACGGACCGGACATCCGAACACACTGCAACCGCTGGTCGACCGTTTGATGCCGATACTTCCCAAAAAGCCGATTGTTTTCCGTCCAGATCACACCGATTTTCTGACGGCTGATGTTGTAAAACAGATCGCAATCAGGAATCCACAATATGCGATTGCATCACATACCCGAACACACATACCGAGCATTGAGTTCATCAGATATCCAAAGCGAGATATCGCGTCCCAAACAATGTGTTTGATGACGCATTAATGCTGATTAATGACAGGCCAAGCAGGCTCAGGGCTGAAGCCCAGACAGCGATAGACGTTGAGTGTTGAGCGAATCGTTCCATCAGGCATGACCTGAGACACATTCCCAAGCTCATTAAATTCCAGACAGCGACGCGCCAAATCCTCAGAGTATTGCCCAATGTGTACCAAGGATGGCGAAGGCTTCGATAGAACATTCCAGTTGTCGTATTGATTACGACGACGCGTGGTCGATGGAACAACCTGCCCTTCAGGTGATGCGTATCGATCAACGCCCTCGCGATCTGATGGCCAGAAATAGAGCGCCCAAGCTTGAGTCGAATAGTGATCAGTTGTCACGATGTCTGTCGGTCCAGACAAGCGCGCTGCGTCCTCGATAACGCGGTCCCAACCCCGAATCTTCTGGAATGGATCCTGCTTCATACTGAGGCCAACCGCATAGGGATTAATCAGTACAACTAATATCGCGATCTGTATACCGCCAGCCATTAGAGTGCTCGCAGGCGACCAACGCATGCGCATCGCGAAAATCATCAAAAGCACCGGCACCATTGGCAGCGTCCAATTGAGAAGCACTTCGCCCATCAGTCCCTTGATCACAAACAAGACGATCAACACGCCAAAGCTGAACCGCAGCATGTCCCGTACTGCCTCTTCACGCTCGCTGACAAAATCATCGATGCGCGTCCGCAAACCACCAAATACTGACAGTAAGACCACAGGCAGTGCTGCAACCAAAATCAAAGGGATCCAATCGACAGCGTGCACAATGCTGTCGTTGTCGGAATTCACATGACCAAACTCATGCGAAAGATGCGCGAATTCATGATCGCTATTCCACAGAATCCATGGAGTCATCACGAAACCACATAAAAGCGCACCCAAATACGGACCCGGGGTAAAAATTAATCGCGGTGTTCTCACAATGACCCAAGGAATAATCGACAAAGGAACCAGCGCAATGGAGAGCTTCGCCAGTGCACCCAATCCCAGGGCAGCACCCATCAGTAGCCACCATAATTCGGTCTGTTGGTTCGGTCGGCAATGCAAGATCGACGCAAATGCACACAGCGCCAACAGCATAAAAAACAACAACCAAATGTCAGTGGTATGCACCATGCCCAATGCAAACACCATCGGACTGGTCACAAAGAGAATTAGAAGGCGTCGACCGGCCTCTTGATCAAATCCGGCCAAACGACCGAGCCAAATAAGCAATATTCCAGAGAAAAACCAGGCGATCCATGCTGGCAGTCGGACTTGGACAAGCTGAGGTAAAAACTCAAGACCATGGGTGACTGACTGCGCTGCCGTCACCAACGGTCCTTTGGTTTGATAACTTAAGTCCTGATGTGCAAGCCAGGTGGTGTATTGCGCCTCATCAAAATGGACAGGAACAGCAGCCAAGCTCAAGGCCACAAGGCCGATTAAACCAAGACAAAGTATCCAAATGCGCACTTACAGATTTTGCTCCGCATAGGACGCGAGTCGCGACCGAACAACACCTTCGAGATGCTGTGTCGACGAACCAGTCCATCCTTTAAACCGTTCAACCACGTAGGTTAACCCGGAGGTTAACGCGGTTAGATAGTTGCTGTCGATCTGCGCAAGGTTACCAAGGCACACAATTTTCGAGCCTTTACCACACCGCGTGATGATGGTTTTCAACTGCTGCGGCGTCAGGTTTTGAGACTCATCGAGCAAAATAATTGCATCCTGAATCGAACGACCGCGGATGAAGTTCAAAGACTTAAATTGGATGTTGCCTTTCTCAAGCGCAAATCGTATCGATGCTTCAGGGTTGTCATCATGCTCATGAAGTGCCTCGAGATTGTCATGAATGGCAGCAAGCCACGGCATCATTTTTTCTTCTTCGGTTCCTGGTAAGAAACCAATGTCTTCAGCCACCGGTGGCGTCGATCGAGTCACGACGATCTTGGCGTACCGCTTTTGCTCAACCACCAATTCCAACGCACAAGCCAAAGACAACAAAGTCTTACCCGAACCAGCCGCGCCAATCAGTAAGTTCAAATCAAGTCCGGTATCAAGTAGCGCATGCATCGCCATTCCCTGGTAGACATTCAGCGGACGGATACCCCACGCCTCCATGTCTTCAAGACGATGACGCCCAACATCAAGTAACACCACCGATTCATCTTCAATCTGACTGATCCGGGCTGCGAACTCATCAGTCGAGTCGATGACATACTGATTGGCATAAATTTCTTCAGTGAAGACTGAACGGGGAACGCGATGATAGGTCTTGGACCCTTCACTCCATGTGTCCACATCGGTGACCAGTTTCCAGAACTCAGTTTCAAGCTCTAAATGCCCCGATGGCAGGAGCTCTACGTCACTGACTAACTGATCGCGGCGATAGTCTTCAACGCGATTGAGGCCGGCACCTAAAGCCTTCAGGCGCATATTGATGTCTTTCGTCACCAAAATGACTTCTCGGGCGGGATCTTGGTTCTGAATTTCTAATGCACAGTTAATGATTCGATTGTCATTGGATTCGATATCATCAAGGCGCCCCTTGGACTCATCGGCAAGTGGTGAACGATGAATTGCGAGAGTGCCTAACAGTTTCCCGCTGTCACCTTTCAACGCGACTGGAATTTCTACACCTTGCGCAATGGCCTCTGGGGTGGATTGCCCTAGCACTTCGTCAACCATACGGATCGCGGATCGTGCCTCAGCGGCCACGTTTTTCTTGCGATCTTTAATATCGTCGAGTTCTTCAAGAACAGTCATCGGAATGACCACTGCATGTTCATGAAAGTTGAATACACTCATAGGGTCATGCAGAAGAACATTGGTATCGAGTACGAAGGTTTTTTTGCTCATAGAATGGCAGGCCTCAGGCAAGTCGTTCAAAGTAGTACTATCGAGAGTGTCACGTTTAAATGGCAATACAATGACACTATATGACATTCAAGTAGAACGCCATGACTACGGAGTCAAAAATGAAGCGATCAATTATCACTATTGCTGGAATCAGCCTACTGACACTCGGCCTCGCAGGCTGCGTTTCAGGTCTTCAAGGGAGCACCTATTCGCGCTCTGAGGCACGTCAGGTCCAAGAGGTTGAGTTTGGAACTGTTTTAAGTACCAATCCTGTTGTGATTGAAGGTAAGCAATCAGGTGCCGGCCAGTTACCAGGCGCAATCATTGGTGGAGTTGCAGGCTCATCAGTCGGTGAAGGTAAGGGTCAGGAGATCTTCACGATTTTAGGCGCTGTTGGTGGTGCCGTCGTTGGTAGCATGATCGAGGAGAAAGCGACTCGTGCCCAAGGCCTTGAGCTCACAATCAAAATGGATTCAGGAAAAACGCTGTCGATCGTCCAAGAAGTGGATTCGATCAATGCCTTCAGTGAAGGCCAGCGCGTTCGAGTCCTGACCCAGGGTGCACTTGCTCGCGTTTCACCTGAATAGCGCCATCAACGCGCCTCTCAGATCAGGGTATTTGAACTCAAAACCCTGGCTGAGAGCCCGCTTTGGTTGAACCGGCTGTCCTTTAAATAACAAATCAGCTAACTCACCCAAAACCAAGCGCATCGGCGCCTCTGGCACCCTGAAAATCGTTGGGCGCTTCAGTATGTGGCCGAACGTTTTTGTGAATTCTTCGTTACTCACAGGCTGAGGGCTGGTTGCGTTATAGGCTCCAGCCTCAGGCGTACCAGATAACATCCAGCGAATCATCGCCACTAAATCATCCCGATGGATCCACGATAGCATCTGCTGGCCATGACCTAGTGGACCGCCAAGACCCAATCGGAATGGCATTTCAAGTCGACCCAAGAATCCGCCTGGGCGCCCAAGCACCACACCAATCCGCAGTGTATAGATTTGTGTTGCCTCGAAATCTAACTGGCCGATGGCTTGCTCCCAGTCCGCACACAATCGTGCAGCAAAATCCCATCCGGACTGGTCCTCTTCGGTGACCTCGTCAGTCCGTGGTCCGTAATACCCAATCGCACTACCAGAAATCACCACATCAGGCTCACCCTCAAGTGCATTCAGTCTGGATACCAACTGCTCTGTTACAGCGATTCGAGAAGAACGAAGTAGTCGTTTCCGTTGATCAGTCCAACGCGCGTCCGCAATACCTTCACCTGATAAGTTAATGACTGCATTGGGCATCGCATCCACTTCAGCAAATGAAGTAATCCAGCGAATCGATGCTGACAGTGCATTGAATCGTTTCGTAGCGTTCTCTGGATGACGGGTCAGACAGATCAAGGAATGTCCATCATTGACCAGTGCGGGAAGGAGCGCATCCCCAACAAATCCGGTAGCTCCTGTTAAAAGAATTTGCGCCATGACCGATCCCCCCATTGCGACCGACGTTTGGTTTCGTCACACTGACACTGTTTGGGCAAAGAGGTGCATGTGCAAGGCATCAGTCACACAATAAAAACGATTGCGATAGTTAGTTGTCTCACGATCAGTGGGATACATGATGCATTGGCTGACTCATTTAGCCGCGCGTGGGTCACCGTCGAGCGAACTGGAAAAATCAGTTCATCCATGAAAAAAACATGGCAAGACTCGCCCCTATATCCTGAATTGATTGCAGCATCGACAGAAAAGCGGCTCGGATCGATTTCAGCCCAAGATCTTGAAAAATTAATGCAGCAATATCCTGATAGTGCTGCGATCGCTAATCTTCGCTGGAAAAAACTGTTCCGGTTAGGCCGCGCGGACTGGCATGAAGATTTTCTATTTCTCTATCGACCGACGGATAACGTCAAACTCAACTGCTACAAACTCGAAGCTAAATTCCGCCTCAAACAAGACACAGAAACCGATCATCGCGAAGCATTACGTTTATGGACCCATGGCAAAAGCCAGCCAACAGACTGTGACACACTTTTTTCGATCATCAAAAAACGGGGATTTATCACCAAAGAAGTGCGCCTCCGGCGCATTGATAATGCACTTGAAAGCCGCCAGCTACAGCTCGCACGTTGGCTTGCCAAACCACTCGATAAGTCAGCGACACAGCACATCAATGCCTGGGCTCAAGCGCGACGCCAGCCGGATAAGTTCCTAACAAAGCAAGCGGAAAAATTCCCAGAGTGGGTCGATATGGCCGCCTCTCGCCTCGCGAGTAGAAACCCAGACAAATTGCTAGCCCTCATCAAAGATCGCAAAATCCCAGACAGCGTGAGGCAATCTGCGATCCTAGGTGCCGCTCGCACCATGGCGATTAATTTAGACCCTGCGGCTGCACCGTTACTGCGGATGGATTTGCCGTCGCACCCGATTTTGAACCACTGGCGCGTGCGTTATTTTATTCATTACCAAGAATGGGCTGATGTGTTAACCGCCATCGCTAAGCTCTCCCCTGAAGAGCGTGGTGAAATTGAATGGAATTATTGGGCTTCGCGCGCACTGGCGATGACCGGTAACTCAGACCTTGCATTTGAAGGATTCCGAAAAGTCGCTGAATCCAATTCCTGGTACGGATTTTTAGCCGCTGACTATTTGGGAATTCCATACGATTTACGTCCCAAATCAAAACGCCCAACTGCGCCTTTGATTGATGCGGTCAACAATCGGACCGACGTCACTATCGCACGCCTGTTGTTCGAAGAAGGCTTAACCGTCATGGCAAGACGGCAGTGGGATTTTGTGATTGGTCGACTCAATGAAGAAGAGCAAAAAGCAGCTGCGATCCTTGCCAACCGTTGGAACTGGCACTCGCGCTCTGCAGTCACTGCACACCAATCCGGCTTAACCGATGATTATGAACTTCGCTATCCCCGTGCATTTGAAAAACCATTAAAAAATGCAGCCAAACGTCATGACATCTCCCTGTCATGGCTCTCGGGCCTAATGCGCTCAGAGAGCTTATTCATGCACGATATTCGAAGCCCAGCGGGTGCGCTTGGTTTGATGCAGGTGATGCCAAGAACAGGGCGGCAAACAGCCAAAGAACTGAACCTTAAATGGCGAGGTACTCGGACACTCACCAATCCATCCACCAATATCCGGATCGGTAGCTATTATCTCGCAAAACAGCTCGACCGATTCGGGCATCCAGCGCTTGCAACCGCTGCTTACAATGCAGGCCCTCATCGCGTGAAACAGTGGATGCCTGATAAGGCGACGCCATTGGATGTGTGGGTTGCTTCGATTCCATTCACCGAGACCAGAAACTATGTGCAACGCGTACTAACCGCGCAAGTTATCTATGAGTGGCGCTATAATGGGACCATTACGCGGCTCGATGAAGTCGCGGCACCTCAAATTACTAGTAAGGAATAACCCATGGATTGGCTTGTCCAATTGGAGCAAGGCGCTCTTGGCATTGGCGCTTTGATTGTTCTCGTTTCGTTTGCGCTCTACATCAAACGGACAGGCGACGCCAAAGCAGTGATCTTTTTCTGGCAAAAGCGCCTTCAGTTGACCCGCCAAGAATTCATCGTCAACCGTTTGGGTCTCGGACTCATGGTCTTGGGTGTTGTTGTCAGGCTGATTTATCACACCTTCTTCATCGGGGGCTAACAATGTCTGACGCAAACAACGCACCATCATTTGAAGCCAAGCTTGCCGAGCTCGAAGCGTTAGTCCGACAGATGGAACAAGGATCGATGCCCTTGGATACCTCGCTTGAAGCATTCGAAAAAGGCGTCCAGCTCGCTAAAGAATGTCACGCCATCCTCGATACGGCCTCGCAAAAGGTCACAGAAATCAAACAATCTGGCGAAGAAGCGCCGTTTGATCCGGAGGCCTAAGCGCATTGGATCAGGATTGGCTCGAACAGATCCGTGCGCGGATCGACCAAGCACTTGATACTGCGCTTGGAAAACACCTCGGTGACTCACGGCTCTTAGAGGCAGCACGCTACAGCGTACTTCGTGGCGGTAAACGCCTGCGTCCGGCTTTGGTCTACGCAGCCGCGGATGCAGTGGGTGCAAGCCGAGATGCTGCAGATACTGCAGCCATTTCTGTCGAACTCCTGCATGCCTATTCGCTGATTCATGATGACCTTCCAGCGATGGATGATGACGCCTTAAGACGCGGCCAACCAACCACACATATTGCCTTTGATGAGGCGACAGCCATCTTGGCTGGTGATGCGCTACAAGCACTCGCATTTTCAATCCTTGGGGAAGTCGATGCTCGAACGGACGGTATGCGAGTCAAACAACTCAGACTCCTCGGAGAAGCGGTTGGATTCCGGGGAATGGCACTCGGACAAGCGATTGATCTCGAATCTGAAGGCAAGGCGCTCTCGTTAGATGCGTTAAAAGCCATGCATGCGAAAAAAACTGGGGCTTTAATTACGGCAAGTGTTTTGATGGGGGCTGCCTGCGGTAACCCATCGGATGCAGACTGGGATGCGCTAACTGAAGCAGGACAAGCCATTGGCCTTGCGTTTCAGATTCAAGATGACATCCTGGACGAAACCGCATCAACAGAGA
>RGHP01000391.1 GCA_010024125.1 Gammaproteobacteria bacterium
TAAGTCCTTGAATCCTGTTAATGCAGCATTCGCAGCTCGAATCACCGCTCGCCCCTTATTCAATGTTTCCATCCACTCAGATTGTGGGATTGAGTCAGCCACCAAACCAGCACCTGCCTGAATATGCATCATGCCGCCTTTGATCACAGCAGTCCGGATTGCAATCGCAGTATCCATATTGCCTGACCAACCAAGATACCCAACAGCACCACCGTAGATTCCTCGTCGTACAGGCTCAAACTGATTGATGAGCTCCATCGCACGGACTTTCGGTGCACCTGACAATGTTCCGGCTGGCAAACAGGCCTTCAAAACATCCAACGCATTGACATCGGGACGTACTTTGCCTTCGACATGACTCACGATGTGCATCACATGAGAATAGCGCTCAACCACCATGTTATCAGTCAGTTCAACCGATCCAATCTCTGCAACTCGGCCAACATCATTACGACCCAAATCGATCAGCATTAAGTGTTCGCTGATTTCTTTTGGATCTGCCAATAGCTCGTTTTCCAAAGCCACATCTTCTTCTTGTGTTTTGCCACGTGGTCGCGTGCCAGCGATCGGACGTACTGACACATGACCATCTTCAAGACGCGCAAGAATCTCCGGCGAAGATCCAACGATGTGTGTGTCATCCAGATTTAAAAAATACATGTATGGCGAAGGATTTAAGACGCGTAATGCGCGATAAAGAGATAACGGACTTTCGGCATAAGGAACAGAGATGCGCTGACTGAGCACTGTCTGCATCACATCACCCGCTTGGATGTACTCTTTGACTTCCTTTACTGCATCTTTAAACGCATCTTTTTCAAGACTGTATTGATAGTCAGCCTCGGTAATTGCCTCATGCTCAGTTGGATAAAAAGCGGACGGATCCATCGCGGACGCGAGGTCATCCAACATATCATCCAAACGCTCACACGCGGCCTCGTAAGCACCTTCTTCTTGAGGGTTTGCGTGCGTAATCAATGTCAGCATTCCTGACAAGTTGTCAAAAACAACAACATCGTCAGACCGCATCAAAATGATATCAGGCGAACCAATCGGATCATTTTCAGGGAGTGTTTGAGCGACACGTGGTTCCACATACTGAATCGTGTCATAGCCAAAATATCCAACCAAACCGCC
>RGHP01000392.1 GCA_010024125.1 Gammaproteobacteria bacterium
GTGACACCATTAACTCACTCTCAGGTTCAGGTGCGGTACAAATTGCTGACAGTGTCACCTTAACTACCGGTGACTCAGGAAGTGACACCATCAGCGGTGTCATCAGTGGGGCAGGTAACCTCACCAAAGCAGGGGCTGGTACCTTAACCTTATCCGGTACCAATACCTATACCGGTGCCACCAACATTAATGTGGGTGTGCTAAGCATTACCAATAACGGCGGTACGCTATCGACATCAACCGGTACCTCCAGCTACGCGGGTGTGATGACCTTGGGTGATGATTCAACCATTGATGTGGATGGTACTCAACTTACCATATCCACTGCGATTGGTGATGGATCTAATGGCTACGGTATTACTAAAGAAGGTAGTGGTACCCTCATCCTCAGCGGTGCTTCCACTTTCTCAGGTGACTTAACAATATCTGCCGGTACGGTAACGATGACAGGCACACTGGCTGACACTGTCGATGTTGCAAACTCAGGTACCTATGATGTCGATACCAGTGACACCATTAACTCACTCTCAGGTTCAGGTGCGGTACAAATTGCTGACAGTGTCACCTTAACTACCGGTGATGCCGGTCATGACACCATCAGTGGTGTGATTAGTGGTGCAGGTAACCTTACTAAAGCAGGTGCCGGTACTTTAACCTTAAGTGCTATAAATACCTACACCGGTGACACCACCATTAATGCCGGCACGATTAAACTCACCGGTGCCTTAAGCACTTCGACGGATCTTGTGATCGGTAGCAGTGGTACCCTCGATCTCCAAGCGACACAAACGTTTGCGACCTTAGATCTGGATGGCACTATTAGTAATACTGCAGGTACCTCAGCTTTAACCATCTCAGGTACTTCTGATCTCGAAGGCTCAGTCACCACCACATCGACACAAACCTATACAGGTGCTGTGACCTTAACCGGTACCACCACCTTAACCACCTCAAGTGCCCAGGTAACCTTCTCTAATACCGTCAATTCAGATACCGGTGAGACCAATAACCTCACCGTCACTGCGTCTGAAACCGAATTTAATGGTGTGGTCGGTGGCACACGTACCTTAGGTGTGATGGACATTAACGGTACCCTCGATCTGAATGCCGCCATTA
>RGHP01000393.1 GCA_010024125.1 Gammaproteobacteria bacterium
ATCCGGCATCAAAACTTGGCTTAGTGATGATGATCCTATGTGTGCTCATCTTTACCCCTGTCGCTGGCGCTTCAGGTCAATGGTCGTGCGTAGAGATGGTCCGTTATAGCGTCTATGAAGATCTTGATCGGCTTGAGGGGCAAGCAAAAGAAACTACCAAAATATTGGATTGGATCGATCCAAATACGATTGGTTTTGACTCGTTGACCCACAAGCGCAGCGGATCGAAGTCAAATACTTTCATTTACGACGCAACAGGAAGTTCTGTTTACATTAACGACAAGGAGACGCCTTATTTACTGGTCCTTACACAACCCCAGACCTGGATGAATAAGTTTGGAAATCTTCGGGTTCGGTTTTATCGATGTTCAGAACAAAGATAGATAAGATGCCTGTGCCAACTAACGACTGACCGAAGATGAGGAGGCTGCTGTGCCCTTAGTACGGATCGATGTACCAGATCATTTAGAAAACGGTTTGGAATCACAGATAGGTGATCTGGTTTATGACGCTATGTTGGAGAGCCTGAAGGTTCCGGTTGATGACAAATTTCAGGTCCTGACACGCCACGCTGAGTCTCAGATTGTCAAGCCCAAGAGCTACCAAGGAATTGAGTACTCGGATCAGCTAATCATTATCCAGATCACGCTTAACGAGGGACGAGATACGGACGTAAAAAAGGCTTTTTATGCCAAAGTAGCTCATTCTCTTCATTCTCGACTCAATATTCGGAAGGAAGACATCCTGATCAGCCTGGTCGAGGTAAACAAGGAGAACTGGTCTTTCGGTAACGGAGAAATGCAGTACGGGCCCTAGTCATGGGTTAACACACTTGATGACTAACAGCTGACCAGCTTCGGACTTGGACCGTCCATTGATGTTTCTGCAAACAAGATCGTGTCTGCTAGGAGCTCAGCAGTGCCGTCACGAATTCTTCAGGGATGGTCAACAAGACCGCACCGAGCAACGAGACCCCGATACCGATCCAGATCCAGACACCGAATAGCTCGGTTGTTGGGTTGAAGATCTTACTGAAGATTACCCTGAAGATGGTCGATGTCCTCTGCATCGGAGACACGATGTAGACAGGGGCCAAGGCCAGCGCCACGTA
>RGHP01000394.1 GCA_010024125.1 Gammaproteobacteria bacterium
ATATATGCATTGAATCTCTCCTCAATTTCGGTGGAGAGACTGTATCCACTAAGTACTTGGATAGAAGCCGATAGGACTTCAGGTCAATGTCATACAAGAAGAACGAGGAGTATCAGACCGAGCGCAAGGCGATAAGCCACGAATGGAAGCAATCCGACTCGCTGGATAAATGCTAAAAACAGACGAATACACAGATAGGCTGAAAGGAAACTGACCATCACACCAATCGCAATCAGGTCCCAGGCAACCGGATCTGAGGTTTCAAGCAAATCCTTCGTTTTGATAAGGGCAGCTCCCAAAATAATGGGAATCGAAAGTAAAAACGAAAACTTGGCCGCAACTCGCCGCGACAACCCGAGCCAAAGACCCGCCGTCAGCGTAATTCCGGAACGCGAAGTCCCCGGAATCAGGGCGAGCGCCTGAGCCAGGCCGATGACCAAGGCCTCTCTGATACGAATTTTAGCAAAGCCACCCCGGCCCGATTGATAGTGCGCCCACCAGAGTAATAATCCAAAACCGATCGTTGCCCACGCGATCACAAGCTCACTTCGAAGTTCTGTTTCAATGAAATCTTTGGCCAATAGGCCAGCAATGACAGCCGGCAATGTCGCCAATCCAATGAGCCATCCGAGTCTTGCCTGTCGTGGATAGCGCCGACCCATGCCAACCAACATCCCTGTCGCGATTCTCTGAATTTCGAGGCGCAAACTGAGTATCACAGCGCCCAAAGAACCAAAATGAACAGCAACATCAAATGCCAAGCCTTGATCTGGCCATCCAAAAATAGCCGAGGGCAAAATCAAATGAGCAGAACTCGAAATCGGAAGAAACTCTGTTAAGCCTTGGATAAGCGCAAGGAAAAACGCGTATTCAATAGTCATATAATTTAGACGGCTGCTCAGAGAGTGGTTTCCATGAGACGGTTTGCCTCACATACAGAGGTGTCAGTTGATGGCCCGATATCCACTTTGATGAATCCAAGCGCAATGACAGACCTTTCAAAGTCTCAAGTGTCGGGGACACTGATTTCGTCGGTATCGGAAACCGATCGCATTCCTCAGCATGACAAACCCATGGCCGCTGGTGATCGAGCTCACTCACCGGCATGAGT
>RGHP01000395.1 GCA_010024125.1 Gammaproteobacteria bacterium
AGTTCCGGTCTTTGCCTACTGGTTCCTAAGAATGCCTAAGCGTCTGAGGGCTGCTAAAGAGGCTGACCCCAAAAACTTTGAGAAGAAGCAGCGCATTAAAGAAGAAGAGCGCGAAAAGAAGCAAATTCTGCAGCGTATTTACATACCTCTTGTGAAGGGCACCACCAGACACCCCTGGCTAACCCTCACCGCAGCGCTTCTGATTCTTGGCTATACCTTCTCGTTAGTGCCACTACTGAAGACCAACTTCATTGACGGTGGCGGTTCAAACCAGTTCACCGCAAGGCTCTCAATGCCTGCCAGCACAACCTTCGAGGAGCAGGATGAGGCTGCCAAGAGCATGGAGCAACAGATCCTCGCTCTTGAGGGCGTCGATGTAGTTCAGTCCACCGTTGGCTCAGCAGCCGATGGTCGCGTTGCCTTCGGCGCAGCCGCCAGTGGCATCGCCTTCACCATCATTGCCGACGAGGATGCCGACATTGAGGCTATGCAGTCAAAGGTTTTGCAGCTAAACGCGCCGGAAGATAGCGAAATCACGACCAGCCAGGGTGGGGGCTTTGGGTCGTCTGGAGCCGCAAAAGAATTTTGAGTTTTTGATTCCCGTTGCATTGGCGTTAAAGAAAAAAGGAATCCCCTTTGAAATCTTGATTGGGGGAAAAGGTGCTCAGGAGTCCTTGCTCAAGTTGGCAGTGGAAGAAAATCAATTGGAGGAACAGTTTCGTTTTTTGGGATTTTTGGACAATCCCAAGCGTTTATTGATGTCTTCTGATGTGTTTCTTTTGCCCTCACTCTGGGAGGGATTTGGCTATGTGATTGTCGAGGCTTCCTTGTGTGAACTTCCCGTTATTGCATTTGTTGAAATCGGATTCTCCCCAGATTGAACATTTGAACTATATAATGGATCAATCACATAAGTTAAAGTTGGAAGAGTGATATTATAACCCACGGTTTTATTTGCCGCAACGATAGTAATTGTTTGTGTTGAAATGGTTAAACTAGCATTATTTTCCACAAAAGAGAGTGAATAATTTGGATTGGCAGTAAATGCACTTTGATTAAATGTTATAGGATAGGTTCCAATATCTGTTTTTGTATTTGCAACCGTTGACA
>RGHP01000396.1 GCA_010024125.1 Gammaproteobacteria bacterium
AATTGTACTATTGGAAATTGTTCCACCAATATTTAAAGTTCCACTATCAGAATTAATTCTTACTGCACTTGTAGATAATGTAATATTACCATTATAAGTGTTATTTCCTGAAATATTTCTTAATGCACCTGTTGAGTCTTCACCTGTTCCAATTAAAGTTAAATCTTCACCACTTGCAATAGTAATGCCACCAATTAATTCTAAAGCCGCTCCACTTGCAACTGTAGTATTGCCAGTAGTATTACCCAGTGCAGTATTATGTGAAGCTCTTAACGAACCTTCAGCAATAGCAGTAGTTCCATCATAAGTATTAGCACCACTTAAAATTAATTTGCCAATACCATTTTTAGTAATTCCAAAAGAGCTACCACCAGCACCATCATCTTGAATTACTCCTGAAACTGTTAATTCAGTTCCATCTACATCAAATATTGAGTCAGCGCCTAGCGTAATTACACCTGCAAAAGAAGATGTTCCTGTTGATGTTGCAATCGTACCTCCATTATTTGTTATTGCTTCTGTAGTAGAATAGTCAACATTTTGAAGATCTAAAGTAGCACCACTTTCAATAGTAGTTCCAGTAGCATTGGTTCCAAGTGCATTATTAGTTGTTATCTCTAAGGTACCAGCACTAACAGTAAATCCTGAAGTAATAGTACTTTCAGCTTCTAATATCATAGTACCAGCACCGGCTTTTTCAATTGCTGTTTCTGTAAAGTTAGATGCGTTATAAAAATAACCTGAAACCGTTAAGGTGTCACCAGTGTCAACTGTAAATACAGTTGTTGATCCACAATCATTATTACAAACAACAATTGCAGGTGCACTAATTTCTGAATTTCCTGTAACAGCTACATTCTGATTTAAAATCCATGTACCGTATGCAGTGCTAATAGTATATCCACCTTCAGGTTCTGATCCTTCTTGCCAACTTAGTTCTCCACCATCTAACGTTAAATTTGCACCTATATGATAAGCACGTTGACCATTGCTAGCATGAGTAGTTAATTCACCACCTGTTCTAATGTAAATATCTGGTCCACCAGATCTTTGTGCTCCAATGAATGCATTGTTGCTAGTATCTGCATCTGCACCTTGTTGTACTTTAAT
>RGHP01000397.1 GCA_010024125.1 Gammaproteobacteria bacterium
TCCGTTTGAAGGCGGCAATTCAGTCGATAAATGAAGGTAACGTGCTGATCATCCCTCGCGAAGGTGGTTACATGGTCAGGATGTACATCGAACTCGACAAACTCAAAGAAGATGAACGCGTCGATCGTGAAAACATGACGGTCGATGTACTCATCAATGCCGCAAACCGCATCATGTCTCCCTACACGCTTGACGTAAAAGAGGTTCCTTGGTGGAGTGTCTACGAGATCGGTCAACGTCTGACGACCGCATTTGACGACTCAAAAGATGGACAATCTCCGCACGTTTTTTTAGCTGGCGATGCGTGCCATACCCATAGCCCAAAGGCGGGACAAGGGTTAAATACCTCCGTCATGGATACCTGGAACCTGGGATGGAAACTGGCACATGTGCTGACTGGAAGAGCCCCAAAGGAATTACTTTCAACATACTCCGCGGAACGGGCCGATATTGCCAAGCAATTGATCGACTTTGACCGAGAGTGGTCAAAGATGTTCAGCTCAAAGCCCAAAACTGAAGATAACCCGAACGGTGTCGATCCAGCCGAGTTCCAGAAATATTTCGAGCTATTCGCCCGGTTCACTGCTGGGGTGGGAATCCAATACAAGCCGTCAGCAATCGTGGGTGATAATACATATCAGGGCCTTGCAAGCGGTCAACCGATCGGACAACGCTTCCACTCTGCACCAGTTATCCGGCACGGTGACGCGAAACCTTTCCAACTGGGACACTGCCACACCGCCAATGGGGCGTGGCGTATTTATGCATTCGCTGGCTTCGACGACCCAGCATCGGATTCCTGTCGAATGCGTAAATTAGCTGACTTTTTAGCGAATGACCCGGCGTCTCCAATATTGAAACATACGCCTACCGGTGCGGACTGTGACTCAGTCATCGACTTCAGGGCCGTTTACCAGACACCGCATCGTGAGCTTGAACGTGGCGATCTTCACCCGTTCATGACCCCAGCGAAAGGATCGCTAGGACTCCGAGATTACGAGAAAGTATTTTGCTTGGACCATGGCTCACAGAAAAATATTTACGAAATGCGGGGGATCAGTATGTCTGAGGGATGTGTCGTTGTCGTACGTCCTGACCAATATGTGGCT
>RGHP01000398.1 GCA_010024125.1 Gammaproteobacteria bacterium
TCACTCAGATCCGACCAGATCTGACTTGCCTCGGCAAAATTATTGGCGGCGGAATGCCTGTTGGGGCATTTGGTGGGCGCCAAGACATTATGGACATGCTCGCTCCACTAGGCCCTGTGTACCAAGCTGGCACACTGTCTGGTAATCCTGTTGCGATGGCTGCAGGAATTGCGACACTCTCTGAATTATCGCGACCGGGATTTTATGAGGCGTTGAGTGCCGGCACTGAACGCTTTGTTTCAGGGATGATTTCCGAAGCCTCTGATGCGGGTATTGCCATGCAAGGCGTCAGTAGTGGGGGCATGTTTGGGTTGTTTTTCGCAGACCAACCGGTCACTTCATTTGCTGAAGTCACAGCCTGCGATGAAGCAATCTTTAAACGCTTCTTCCATCTGATGCTCGACCGCGGCATTTATCTTGCGCCATCGATGTATGAAGCGGGGTTTGTGTCTTCAACACACGACGAGTCAGTGATCAACGCGACTCTCGCAGCAGCGAAAGACGCCTTTATTGCGCTTTAAGATCCGGAGGCGCGCGCTAACTGGCGCGCTTCTGCTGCTCCAGCAGCGTCACCCAACGCGTCTTTTGATCGCGCAATGACCGTGTATAAATCACGCTTCATCGCTTGATCGCGTCCAGCGAGGTCGACGCCCTGGGTCGCAATGTTCACCGCGTCTTCAAGGCTTCCCTGCTCCAACCGCAAACTCGATAATTGGAAGTAGACTTCGGGTTCAGTTGGTGCAATTCGTTGTGCTCGTTCAAGACGCGCCGATGCGCCGGCTAGGTCACCTGCGGTTCTTAACTGATCTGCTTGCTCTAAAAGTGATAACACAGCCGGTGGAATTTCTGTTTGCTCTTTTGGTTGATCGATTGGCTCGATCTTCGCAACAGGCTCGATAGGAATGACCTCGTTACGCTCACCCTTTTCACGCTTTATATCAGGCGCGGACATCGAAATCACACGGCTTGATGATGACACTCGATCGTCTTCATTCGCTCGCCAAGACGCATCGACCACGGGAGGGCGCGACACAGGCGCCTGTGTGCATCCGACCATGATTGCCAAACATGCCAAACTCAAACCGAGTCGCATCT
>RGHP01000399.1 GCA_010024125.1 Gammaproteobacteria bacterium
TTGCGATAAAAGAAGAACCTGTCGAGACATCGGAGTTAACGCTTGGTGAATTCACGGTACACATCGATGGGATCGCGTCGATCGAAGCGCCTCGAATTATTATCAAATCTTCGATTGATGGCGTACGGGGCCTCCGTGCTCTTCTTGAAGGGCTCGTGCTGTTCGCAATCGAGCCAACAGAAGAAAGTCTTCGCCTTGTGACATTCAATAATCGCCTGACACCATTCGGTCCGATTCCTACGGATGAAGCTCGACAGCTTCTGACACAATGGCTCACGGCCATCTCCGATAGAGGAACCCCTTGTCCGTTGATTGCGCCGCTTGCGTTGAAGACAGCTAGAGCACTCGCTAAAGAGGACGAAGCAAACACTTGGATTCACTGGAGCGACGAGACGCTCGCGCATCATCCCGAATACCAGCGGGTATTTCAAAATGATCCACGCGTTTCAGAAAAGCACTCCAGGCTCTGGACGACACCTGATCGAAGCGAGCGCAGGAACGGGTAAGACTTACGCACTCATGTCACTCATGATGCGCGCTCTGGCAGTCGATGGTCATCAGCCTGATAACTGTCTACTGATGACATTCACTCGCGCATCAACTCGAGAACTCAGGGCACGTGTTCGGGAACGGTTGATTGACGAAATTGATCAACTCTCTCGCGGCCAATCAGAACTCACCGCGACCTATCCTGAATTGTCAGAAGCCATCGGAATCGAGCGACTCAACCACGCACTCCGCCAGATTGATGCGATCAACATACAAACCATTCACGGCTTTGCGATCCGTTTGATCAATGACTTTGGACCAAGCATCGGCATCCCAAGTTTTCCTGTGGAGACTGACATCGAGAGTTTGCGTCAAGAGGTGGCTATTGATTGCTACCGACAACTCCTCAAAGAGCAGGGAGTGGAGATTATTCGGTCCCTCACGGGTGGACTGAAAGCATTCGTGGGCCATGCTGAGCTTGCATGGAAACCGATCGATACAATTAATCCACACTCAACTATCTGCCCTGATCTCAGTGGAATTGAGTCCGAATTCACTGAGCGAAAAGATGCTTTATTAGCAGATATCGACT
>RGHP01000400.1 GCA_010024125.1 Gammaproteobacteria bacterium
TGATAGGTTCATCAGTTCGCCACCAACATTGTCCATCTTGAACCATGTATCAGCGGTAAACTCTTGACCGGCACGGGTTACAGCGTTGATAACACCGAACAGATTCTGATGCTCATGCTCATGCGTGATGAACTGCTCAAGCACCTCTGTCGATTGCTTCTTATCAAGTTTGAAATCGTTGCAAACAGCAGCGATAACACCCTTGGCACTATGCGTACCCATCTTTTGAGTACGGGTTTCAAGGAACTTGCGAATACCGTCAGGCAGAATATTCAACTGCATTTCGATATTCTCAGCAATACTTACCTTGAGAGTATCAAGGTCGATAGTACCCCTATGCACCTTGCTGATCTTCTTACCTTCCTGTTGACCCCAGATGCAACCGTTCATGCAGATAGCACGGAAGATGCTAGGATACTGTGAGATTCGACGCTTTCCAATCTCGCAATTCCCGATAGATACCATGCCACCATAATCGGTGTCATCATCTTGCCCATAGTCGATAACACTATCGGGCAGCAGAAGATTGCCAAAGATAGTATCTTCATCACCTTTCCAGTGTGACATACGGGCATTGGGCAGGAACTCACGCAGGACATTCATGTACCAGCGATTATCTACCGGCGAATACTTATCAGTCAGGAAAGCCCGACAAGTACCATCAGTGTAGGTACGCAGACGGAACTCCTTGTCCTGATCCATACGCCGCAGATAGTTGCTGGCAAAGTCTACCATCAACTCACCGTCCTGATCATCAAAATCAGGTTGGTTACGCATCTCACGCATAACGGAAACCGATGGCGTTTTCGCACGGGTGGAAAACTGCTGGAGTGACCAATCGGTAGGGACGAACTGACGGCCCTGAACCTGAAACGCGAACTGGTTCTGGTCGTTGATGACCGGGGTAATATCACGGGTTTTCACCATAATATCTTCACGGTTGTCAATGTCAGCCTGAATCTGCTCCATGACATCATCATAAGAATAGGTTTTACTGTACCAATCCTTATGAACATGAACACCGTCAGCAAAACCAGTACCAGTACCGCCAACAAGAGTACGAACAAACGCACCCTGACCC
>RGHP01000005.1 GCA_010024125.1 Gammaproteobacteria bacterium
CACAGCCTCAAGTCGACCAAACCGAAGGTTATTCCAGAAGCCCGGATCCTCGGCATCAGCAAAGACCACACGACGACCAGCCTCACGATGCGACTCAAGTTTCCCGGGGTCAGCATCGATACCGACTACCTTTTCACCATCTTCAGACAAACTATCAAACACCGCAGTGCCGATCCGGCCCATCCCTATCACTAGGACATGCGCGCCACCTAGGGTCAGAGGCTGTTCATCTGGATGTCGATCAGTACGTTCAAAACGACTCAAAAATCCCTCATATCGTTCATAGAGCTCGTGTGCGAATCGATTCAAGGGTGCGGAAATCACAAAACTTAATGTCACAGCAACTGCGATCACCGGCAGCACAGAAGCTGGAATCAAGCCGCTATCTGCCCAGGCTGCGGCCACGATCAGCGCAAATTCGGAGTACGAAAAGAGCGTGATCGACATTAAAAAGGCCGTATACGCGCGAAGACGGATCAACAACAACAGGGCAAACAACACCGCCAACTTCAAAGGAAGCAGTAGCAGAAGTGGCAGCGCATCCATAACGACTTGGAGATCCAGTGGAACCTGCATACCCACACGCAAGAAAAAGGCGATCAGTAATAATTCGCGGATGCCCCAGAGGTAATTTGCGATACCTTTAGCCACCGGATGGTTGGCAAACACCATCCCCATCACCAAAGCACCAAGTTCCCCGCTAACGCCAACTGCTTTAAACAATTGGGCGCCAAGGACGAGCGCAAGCAAAACCCCGACTAAGAGATGTAACTCGGGCTCTGGCGACAGTCTTTCCAAACCTTTTCTCAGTAGCGGAGCAACGAGCGGAATAGCGAGCAACCCTAATGCGTATGGCGATGGCGCTGAATCACCGCCGATCGCGAGAAGGGTGACCGCAACTAAATCCTGAAGAACAAGAATGCTGATCGACAACCGACCATGAAACGCTCGGATTTCTCGACGCGCTTCGAGCCCCTTGGCAGCAACAACCGTACTTGAAAAGCCAAGTGTCAGGGCAAGTGCGATTTTCATCTCAAACGACAAATCTTGCGTCAAAGCTACTGCCAAGATCATGGCCGACAAGATCAAATGCAGGATGGTGCCAAAGGCGACATCAAACCGAAAAATCGATTTCGGATTCATTTTCAAGCCAACTGCAAATAGCAGTAACTCAACACCGATTTCGGATGGGACATCGAGCCAGTGATCCACATCACCGAGGCCGTTGGCTGAAAACAACGCGCCGACCGTCAGGTACCCCACCAGTGGAGGCAGGGCGAGCCATCGTGCCAGTTGACCAGCACCCCAGGCACCCGCAATCCAAATCAGAACTGTCGACATCATGAGTGAGTCGCTTCCTTCCATTGCACTTTGTGCCCGACACCAGGCACTTCCCTGACAAGCTTCGGAACGAGATATCCCGGCAATGCGTTCAATAACGCTTGATACAGCGCTGCCACCTCTTGGTCAGTGACATCAAAGTGATGCGCACCAGTAACACGATCCAACACGTTCAGATAATACGGATCAATGCCTGACTCAAACAACCGCTCACTGAGGGCAATTAGACACTCTGCCGTGTCGTTCACGCCTTTTAAAATGACAGCCTGATTCAGTACCGAACGACAGACTTGTCGCAGTTTCCCTGCTGCACTGACCACAGAGGCATCGATTTCATTCGCGTGGTTGATATGTAGCACCATGACCACGGGCAACCGTGTTGATGCGATCAACTCACATAAGGATTCTGTGACACGCTCCGGAATGACCACCGGTAAACGGCTATGGATGCGCAACCTTCGAATCGTCGGAATCGATTCAATGCGAGAGAACAATTGGCTGATTGAAGAATCATCGGCCATCAACGGATCACCGCCAGACAGAATGACTTCATTCACTTCAGGGTGTTGAGTCAAATAATCGAGCAATGCGTCGATATCGCGTGACGTCAGCGTGTGCTCTTGATACGGGAAATGCCGGCGAAAACAATAACGACAATTGATTGCACACCCACCTCGATAAATCAGAAGAACCCTCGAACGATACTTATGCAACACTCCAGCGAGCGGCCCGCCGAATTCGTCGAGGGGATCTGCGACAAAACCAGGCATCGCCTGACGTTCATCGACAACAGACAGCACTTGTCTTAACAAGGGGTCGTGAGGGTCTTGAGGCACCATCCGCGTAATGAAAGGCTCAGGCACACGCATCGAAAAATCAGGCGCGTGATCGACACCAAGGACTTCATTTGTATCCAAGCCCAAACGTTCCATTAATACGTCCGAGCTCGTTACAGCATTGGCTAAGATACGCTGCCAAGTACTCACAAACGCTGATCCAATACTCGCTCAACTGTATCGACGATGGCTTGGGTTTGTGAGTCGATCTCTAGATTCAATGAATCACCCACGGCAACACGGCCAAAAGTTGTTAACTCTCGAGTTTCCGGGATTAGATGAATGCTGAACTGCCCATCGCGTTCAGTCTCACCGACAGTCAAAGAACATCCATTGAGTGAGACATAGCCTTTGGGCAAAACATACTTTCTCAAACCCTCTGGAACATGCCACCACACAGCCAGATTCGCATCCGTTTCTACCACTTCGGTTACTGTTGCTTGGCCATGAATGTGTCCAGACAACACATGACCGCCGATTTCATCACCAAAACGAGCTGCTCGCTCCACATTGACTAAATGCCCGATGTCTAATGCGCCAAGATTCGTAAGCCGCAAGGTTTCATCAATCACATCAAACTGAACACCCTGTTGATTCCAGCCAACAACTGTCAAACAGACACCGTTAATCGCTACCGAGGCTCCAGTCTCGAGTCCCTGATCGCGACCTGATGGAAGTCGCACTTGAAGGCGACGGATTCCATCGCGATCATCAATCTGTGTGACTTCGCCTAAACCCTGAACAATCCCTGTGAACATTAACCAGCTAACTCCTGAATCAACGAACGGATCGTTGCATGACGATCCGCCGTACGTAAGGCAAAACTCCGACCCAATTGCAGCAATGGTTGGTCAGAGCGAAACACGTTTGAAAAAAGGCCCATTACCATGGCAACAGTCCGCTGCTCAAAACGTCGTTCTCGAGCGACGGTTCGTGCAATCCGATCACCGTGGGCATTTGGATGTTTTTCGAGCGTTTGCTTGAGTGCAATCACATCTCCAAACCCAAGATTCGCTCCGAGACCTGCTAACGGTAAAATGCCATGTGACGTATCGCCGATGGCTAACAAACATCCCAAAGAATCGTGCTTTAAAGACTGCTGAGACAGCGGAATCCAAATCGGCTGATTCACAAACTCCAATTCTCCACGCGCCCACTCGCTCGTCTGGCTGATTCTTGAAGCAAGCTCCTCAACCGAACATGCTTGCAGTTCATTTGCAGTCTCCAAATCCAACGACCAAACCAAACTCACACGATGTTGGTTGTTGTGATCTGGTAAAGGAAGCAGTGCGAGCGGTCCATACTCAGTGAAAATTTGAAATGCTTCGCCACGATGCGGCTGTTCACACTTCAAGGTTCCAACAACTGCACGCTGTCGATAGCCACCGTCTACAATTTCAAGCCCTGATGCAATGGCTGTTTGCGCCTGCCGACCCTCTGCAAAGATCACCAAATCAGCCTCAGCTTGATCACGCTGGAGCTCCAAAATACCGCGTTGAGAAACCGACTCAACTCGGTCAGGAACGCAGTGAATTTTTGATCCGGAAACCTGGGCCAACAACTGATTACGGACCCAATCTGCTTCGACTAGATGACCAAGCGACGGCTCCGAAAAAGTCACCTTGGCATCACTTCGCGCATCAATGACATGCATCGATTGATACGGAACAACCCGTTCATCGGGACTCCATGCGCCAAGGTCTTCCAGTAAAGCTGTTGATTGACCGCCCAACGCCCAAACCCGCGGATCAATTTCACCTGACAAGGATTTCTGATCAAATCCCTGGGGGTCAAACACAGTGACTGAGTGCCCAGCTCGCTGACACACCAAAGCAGCCGCCAGTCCGATTGAACCCGCACCGATAATTGCAGTGTTCAAGAGACGATCCCCATACCAGCTTCTGCAATTTTGGTCTTGAGCCAAGGACTCTGATCGGCAACGACCATTCCAAGACTCGTCAGGATTTTTCTCGGTAATACATCACGATCAAACAACGCCTCTAAACTCGATGACGCCAATCGTGTTTTATCTCGATTCGGCTTCCAATTGGCAAATGCAGTTCGGACAGCTGTATCAGGATCTGACTGCTTCAGTTCAGCCGTAATTTGTGTCACTCCACGCAGCGCCAAATTGAGACCCTGGCCTGCGACAGGATGAATCGTCTGCGCTCCATTACCAATCAACACAATGCCTGGCCGATAGGGCTGATCGATCCACCGTTCCACCAACGGAATCACAACAGGATCTGCGACAAGTTCGATAGACCCGAGTTCGTCAGGCAGTGCATCTTTCAGTGCTTCAATCAGCTCAGAAGGCGATTGCTGTAATTGCTCAGCATGATTTGGGCTCAATGACCAAACAAATCCATACACATCCTGTTCGACAGGCAAAATCGCTAAAGGGCCTGTACCAATAAAGCGCTCATAAGCCCGACCTTTCATCGGGCGACTCACACGGAGGCGCCCTAGAATTACAGATCGCCCAAAGGGTCTATGATGCGCCATCATCCCTAACGCGTCGGTCAAGTGACTGCGCCCGCCGTCAGCCAGAAACACCAAATCTGGAGCCACTTCCTCGCCTGTCGCTAGCTGAATCCGCGGGTTCGCCTGGGCACTCCGCGCCCGAATGGTCTCAACAGCAACCGTTTCAACACACTCTGACACGTGCAAGGCCACAGCTTCTTCAAGCGCTTGAGAACAGACCACTCGCCCAAAACGCGGGTATCCGCACTCTGACGCATGCAACAACATTGAGCCAGGCAACCCTTTCTCGTTCACCAGAATTTCGGTGAGGTCTTGGCCTGCTTCAAGCTCGACCCCGATACAGTCCAGAAGGCGCAAAGTAGACTCCGCGAGCGCTAAGGACATTTTTGGCTTTTTGATCGATGGATCGAATAAGCGGACTTGATGGCCATCTGCTAACAGTGCGCGCGCAGCGATCAAGCCAATCGGTCCACCACCGACGATACTAATTTCCACAATTAGCCTCGCATTAGGGCTTCAATATCTGCCCGTTCCTTCGGCACCTGGGATGTCAACACATCAGGGCCTCGTTTAGTAACCAGCACATCATCTTCGATCCGAATACCGATACCACGATACCTCGCAGGCGCATTGGATAACTTGTTGATATAAAGACCCGGTTCACATGTAATCACCATGCCTTCCGACAGCTCGACGGGCTGACCATCATTTTCATAAGCACCAACATCATGCACATCGAGACCCAAGAAATGACCTGTTCCGTGCATGTAATAAGGAAGATAACGTTTGTCCTCAAGCGCAGCCTCAAGTGGGCCCTCGATGATTTTCAGCTCAATGAGCCCTTCGGTCAGTCGCCGTATGGCTGCTTCATGGAAGAGCTTGATTGACTTCCCCACAACCATCGCCTGAATTGCCTCAGCCTGGGCGCTCAATACCACGTCATACAGCTCGGCCTGTGCATTTGTAAACGAGCCATTCACCGGAAATGTGCGAGTGATATCACCCGCGTATCCTTGGATTTCGCAACCTGCATCAATCAACACCAAATCGCCAGAATGTAATCGATCACTCCGATCGATGTAGTGAAGAATGCATGCATTGTCACCACCGCCAACAATCGTCTGATACGCGACAGCTGGCGATCCTTCCATGCGGAAACAGTGCTCAACGACAGATGCCAATTGATCTTCTGTCATTCCCGGCTCACAGGCCTGCATTGCGGCGACATGACCTAGTGCAGAGATTCGGCCTGCTTCGCGCATGGCATCGACCTCTTCACGCGATTTAATCAAACGCGCTTGGTGCAAATGACGTGATAAATCGACGCGATGGGATAATAAATCCTGACGCCGCGATTTGATTCCTTTTGCCTTGATCGCGTGATCGACAATCTCAGACGACCTTTGGCAATAAAATGGGTACTCAACCCAGGCAACATCAGCCAACAGTCGACTAAGTTCAGACTCAAGAGCCTCAATCGGAAAGCCCTCATCGATCCCTAAACGCGTTTTCACATGCTCAGGACCGAGTCGTCGGCCTGTCCACACTTCCTGATCAGGATTCTTTGGTCGCACAAATAATCGGTCTGGCTGACCAGGACCGATCACAAGTACTGCGTCTGGCTCAGTAAATCCGGTGAGGTACCAAAAATCACTCGATTGTCTAAACGGATACTCAGCATCGCGATTACGGATGACCTCGTGGGCAGCCGAAATAATAGCCAGCGATTTATCAGGCATCAGCGCCTTCAGCCGGCTTCGGCGTTCCTCATAGACATGCAAAGAAAACATGGACGTACTCACTTAATGCACGATTGGCTCATTTGGCGTTTCATTTTGATCGCCACGCAATTCGGTCGCGATCAATAATGCTGCCAGTCTCACGTGTTCACTGACGTCGGCGAACGCTTTTTCAAGGGATTCATCATCACCATCGGCTTCAATCCGGGCGATCTCAGACAAATCTTCCAATGCTTGCCGAACGTCCTCAGAGAGCTTTCTATCTTTGGAAAGTTCTCCAGACAGACCCAAGCCCGCTAAAAACGATTCACACCACGCACCGAGCGCATCAGCTCGTTCTTCAATTAATTCATCGTCTTCCGGCAGTAACATTTCAAAATCCAACCCGATGCCGGTCCAACTCTCGTGGAGACTTCCAAAAAGGGTCTCTAACATGTCTGCTATTTGCGTGATCACACCCGGTTGGAGATCAGCATATTCGGCCAGTCGAGCCACATATTCCTCAGGTCGAACTTGGATATTGGCTGCCATGAGGCCGGCGAGAAGGCCTTGCACTTCTGAGGCGCGGATATCGGAATTTTGGTCAACTAACCAGTCGTCCATGGAACGGTATAACTCTGCGATCATCTAGCACCTCCTGAATAGACAACTGTATCACGTCTGTTGTGCCTGAGAGTGAGCAGACGTATGATGCGCATGAGTCGATGGGAAACCTAAATGCGTAATGATTTGCAGGAGTTGGAACAGCAAGTTGAGAAACTGATCCAACTTTCAGAACGTCTAAATCAAGAAAATCGCCACCTGCGAATTCCGTGCTGGGACGACTCAAGAATTATGAGGTGTTGTCATGACAGAAATCGCGACCGTCCGCGTCCAAATTCTGGGAAGAGAATTTCCGGTTGCTTGCCCAGCGGGCCAAGAACACGAACTCGAAGCGGCAGCAGAGTTTGTCGATAACCGGGTGCGTGAAATCCAGGACAAGACGGGTAACAGTGCGCTCGAGCGCCTGGCAGTCATGGCCGCGCTGAATATCGCCCACGAACATCTCACCGGTGAAACGACAGGCCATGATGATGAGCTCAAACGTCTCGCCGATCGGATTGGCACAACGCTCGAACGGCTGTCTGAGACCGAAACAGGCTGATATACTCAACACTCCTGGGTTGCTCGCCAGTCGGTGATGTCCCTGAGCCGATACTCTTATTCCAGGGAAGCACAAAGCACACGGTGCGCAGGTCCGTTCACGGAAAGCCTAATGTGTGTTTGCGTTTCCCGCCTTGAACCATTGGGTTCAAGGGCTAAACTGACAGCGGCAACTTGGGTCTTTTATGTCTAAAGATACGCTCAGAGCGCAACTACTGAAGGCGCGCGACAGCCTAGAAAATGAGACGCGGCATCAGTTCAGCCACTCGATTACTGATCACCTACTCCATGCGCTTCCCAAGCATCCCATCCAAATTGGCTCTTACATGGCACTTGGTTCTGAGGTGGATTTAAAGCCACTTCATCGCGAGCTACTGAGCTCAGAGCACCGGCTATACATTCCCCGAATTCTTTCAAAAACAGCGATGGAAATGGCAGCACTCGACAATCAGGAGCAACTGACAGAAGGCGCCTATGGCATCCAAACATCATCACACACCGAGACAATTGCATTCAGTGCGCTCGAGTGGCTCATCATGCCCTGCAGCGGATTTGATCAGCGGGGATATCGTTTAGGAATGGGGGGCGGCTTCTATGACCGCGCCTTAGAACACTGCAAACCAAACGCACCCATAAGAATCGGGGTCGCGTTTTCATCACAACAAGCCAGCTTCGAGCCAGATCCATGGGATCAACCTTTCGACTGGATCGTCACAGAGGCCGGCTTTATCCGCCGATAATCGCGCTGTGCGCAACGGTGACAACCAAAATTAGACCGCCAACCATCATTAGCATTCTTAGTGGGTCACGACGATTCATGCATCCTGCACCTGTTCAAATTTCGTGCAGAATACGACAAAAAATAAAAATGTCAACTTTTATAGTAAGTTGAGAGAACTTATCAGAATCAACTTTTCATAAAGAGGCTAACTGCCGGATTTTCTGTCTCATCAAAATATGTGTACCCAATATCGTCAAAATAACTCGACAGCTCGTCGCGCTCCGAAAGCGCCGCCTGCATGGAAACAAGCACCCTTCCATAAGCGGCACCATGGTTTCTGTAATGGAACGCTGAGATATTCCAACGCGAGCCGATCCTGTTCAAAAACTTCAGAAGCGCACCAGGTCTTTCTGGGAATTCGAACCGAAATACTAATTCGGAACCTGCCTCAGGGCTTCGGCCTCCCACCATGTGACGAATGTGAAGCTTGGCCAGCTCATTGTCTGTCATATCAACGACGGGAAGACCTGCCTCATTTAGCCGATCAACCAACTGGGTTCGATCATCAGTGGTTGGGTCCGTTGTCACACCCACGAAAATATGAGCCTGATTTTCATCAGCGAAGCGATAGTTAAATTCAGTAATGTTTCGATTACCGATTTGCTCACAGAATGCTTTAAACGCCCCGGGGCGCTCAGGAATCGTGACAGCTAAAATCGCTTCGCGCTTTTCACCAACTTCTGCGCGTTCTGCAACATGACGAATCCGGTCAAAATTCACGTTAGCGCCTGAGAGAACAGCGACCAAGGCGTCACCAGCGCCCTCTCTCTCGGCATATTTTTTCAATCCTGCGACAGAGAGCGCACCAGCAGGCTCATTGACACTGCGCACATCATCAAACACGTCTTTAACCGCGGCACAGATTTCATCAGTGGTCACAGTAATGACTTCGTCACAGGTGTCTTTCAGCACGTTAAAGGTATTTTCGCCGATCTGCTTAACAGCCACCCCATCGGCAAATAACCCAACCTGCGGAAGGACAACGCGCTCTTTCGCCTTCATCGCAGCATCGAGACAAGCAGCATCCTCAGGCTCAACGGCAATAACCTTGATCTCGGGACGCACGTATTTGATATAGGCCGCCATTCCAGCAGCCAGTCCGCCACCGCCGACTGGAATGAATACCGCATCGACTGGACGCGTGACTTGCCGCAATAGCTCAACAGCAACAGTACCTTGGCCCGCAATGACCTCAAGATCATCAAATGGATGCAAATAGGTATAGCCATACTCTGCAACCAATTCCTGACTTTTTGCGAATGCTTCATCAAAGCTATCACCGTGCAGCACAACCTGAGCGCCTCGCGCTTTAACGGAACGGACTTTGATCGCAGGGGTCGTCGTTGGCATCACGATGACTGCCGGAATTTTCAGCTTCTGCGCACCGAGAGCAACACCTTGCGCATGATTACCAGCCGACGCCGCGATCACGCCCTTTGCAAGAACCTCTTTCGAAATACCTGCCATTTTGTTGTACGCGCCACGGCACTTGAACGAATACACAGGCTGTAAATCTTCGCGCTTTAAAAGAATTGGACGACCAAGCCGCTTTGATAAGAAAGGCGCCTGGTGAACGGGGGTTTCTATCGCCACGTCATAAACGCGCGCCGACAAAATCTTTTTAATCAGGGTGTCAAACATGAGAATTCCAAATTGAAGCGCTTTATCATAGCGTCTGAGCCTGCTAACAGCTATGATTTTGCCCCGCTTTTATGGAGATCACGATGAGTCAGGATGCGAAAAAACGCCAAGTGGCAGAAGCCGCTTTTGAAAAAGTCCGACACCTTCTCGATTCAGAAACACCCATCGGAATTGGTACCGGGTCGACTGCCAACTGCTTCATCGATGTGCTCGCTGAGAGCAAGATCCAAGTCCTTGGCGCCGTCGCCTCGTCAAAAGCGACCGAAGAACGGCTGACACACTACGGCATCGAACTCCTTGACCTCAATGCAACCGGGACGCTTCCGGTGTATGTCGACGGCGCAGATGAAGCAGACCCAAGACTGAATCTGATCAAAGGTGGTGGAGCCGCATTAACTCGTGAAAAAATTATTGCTGAGGCATCTGTGCAGTTTATTTGTATCGCTGATGACTCGAAACGTGTTGATGTGCTCGGCAAATTCCCACTGCCGGTTGAAGTGATCCCCATGGCGAGAAGCTTGGTCGGGCGTGCGTTAGTTGAACTTGGTGGTGACCCAGAATATCGACAAGGTGTCGTCACAGATAACGGCAACCTGATTTTAGATGTGCACGGGATGTCCATTACCGATCCAAAAGCATTAGAATTAGCGATTAACCAAATCCCAGGCGTTGTCACTTGCGGTTTATTCGCGAAACGCCCTGCTGACATTTTGTTATTAGCATCAGACAACGACATTCTTGAATTTTCACGAGACGCTTAAATGACTACTTCGTTCGACAAATCAAAGCTGAAAGTCCTTTTACTCGAAGGCATCCACCCATCTGCAGAACGCATTTTTCGTGACGCAGGTTACGAAAACATTGAAACCGTTAAGACTGCGCTGACTGGTGATGAACTGAAAGCAAAGCTTGAGGGCGTTCACTTTCTAGGAATTCGGTCACGCACGACGCTAACTCGTGACATTTTCGAAGCGGCAGACAAACTGGTTGCAGTTGGTTGTTACTGTATCGGTACCAATCAGGTTGATCTCACCGCTGCGACCGAACACGGCGTTGTGGTGTTTAATGCACCTTATTCAAATACACGCTCAGTCGCGGAACTGGTTCTAGCAGAAGCCATTCTGCTACTTCGCGGTATTCCAGAGAAAAGTGCACAGGCGCATCGTGGTGGCTGGGCAAAGACTGCCAATGATTCATTTGAGATCCGCGGTAAGACACTTGGCATCGTCGGCTATGGCTCGATCGGCTCACAGCTTTCGGTACTTGCCGAGAGCCTCGGCATGCGCGTGATTTTCTATGATGTGGTGTCAAAACTCCCGCTGGGTAATGCATCACAGATTCCATCACTCGAAGGACTCCTTGGCCAGGCAGATATCGTGACGCTCCACGTCCCAGATCTCCCATCGACGCGTAACTTGATGGATCAAGAGCGGATCAGTCAGATGAAGCCTAAGAGCATTCTGATTAACGCTTCACGTGGCACGGTCGTCGATATCGATGCGCTCACGAAAGCACTCGAAGAGAAGCATCTTCTCGGAACTGCGATTGATGTGTTCCCTGTCGAACCAAAATCAAATAATGACGAATTCATCTCGCCACTACGCGGTTTTGATAACGCGATTCTGACACCTCATATCGGTGGATCAACGCAGGAAGCGCAGGAAAACATCGGTGTTGAAGTGGCTGAAAAGCTTGTTCGTTACTCAGATAATGGATCAACACTGACAAGCGTGAACTTCCCAGAGGTTGCATTACCACCACATCCAAACCATCACCGGCTCTTACATGTGCATGAGAATCGGCCAGGTGTGCTCTCTGCAATTAACTCAGTGTTTGCAGAGAATCACATCAACATTGGGTCTCAGTTCCTACAAACATCGGACAAGATTGGCTACGTCGTGATCGACGTTGACCGGGATTATTCGGATGTGGCACTCGAGAAACTCGCTGAAATTGAGGGAACAATTCGCTGCCGGGTTTTGTTTTAAGCTCCTCGTTGAGTCCGACCCCAACATTGGGGTCGGCTTTGAATGAACTAAACAATCCCCAGAAAAACCGCCAGAGCTCGATTTACCTCTAGCAGCGCAGTGTCATCGACAGATCCTATGACCCTGCCAATCCGCTTTTTAGACACCGTTTGAACTTTGTCCACCATAATTTGGGATGGCTTAGTAAGACCTGTCGATTCGCTTGGGCCAACTGTTATTCGACATAATGGCGCCTGATTCAAATCGCTCGTGATTGGAAGAACTGTCAGCGATGGATGCGCTTCAAAAAAATCTGATTGGACAATGAGCGCAGGCCTTGGCTTACCGTAATCACCCGGCAATGTAACCGTGACTAAACAACCGCGTCTCACTGCCAGCCATCCGTGTCAGCCACCTTGCCCAACCATTCGTTGATATCATCATCGCTCGGGTCGTTTTTGATTAGAAGCGACTGGCGACGACACTCTTCCGCAAAATGCGGACTCCTCGTATCAGGAACCCATATTTGAACCGGCCGAAGCCCTCGCGCCCGCAAGCGATCCCGGTATCTACCCACTCTCTCAGATACACTCATCAAACCCAACTCCACCGAATGTCCTCCATAGAATCATAACAGGTGTGTGACATGTAACAACGATCGAAACAACGCACCATTGGAGTATAGAACGCGTGAAAGATTGTGATTGAGGAAGCGTTAGGTCGCTGGGGAGGCTCTCAGCCTCCCCATCATTAATCAGGAGATCCTTGGATCCAATTCTCCTGCCGAATACCGATCAGCCATCGCCTCAAGCCCGATCACCTTGATCTTTGAGGCTTGGCCCGCACAACCGAAAGCTTCATACCGCGCTTTCACGATATCGCTCATGGCTTTTGTTGCTTCTTTAAAGTATTTCCTCGGATCGAATTCAGCTGGATTTTTTGCCAGATAACGACGAATCGCGCCTGTCGATGCCAAACGTAAATCCGTGTCGATATTCACTTTGCGAACACCATACTTGATGCCTTCTTGAATCTCCTCGACAGGAACACCATAGGTCTCTGGGATTTCACCGCCAAACTCATTGATGATCGCGAGCCAGTCCTGGGGAACAGAACTCGAACCATGCATCACCAAATGCGTATCGGGAATCCGTTGATGGATCGCTTTAATCCGATCGATCGCAAGAATATCTCCAGTCGGTGGTCGCGTGAACTTGTACGCACCATGCGATGTTCCAATCGCAATCGCCAGCGCATCGACTTGAGTCGCTTTAACAAAATCAGCGGCTTCATCAGGATCGGTCAACATCTGGTCATGCGACAAAGTTCCTTCTGCACCAACACCGTCTTCTTCGCCAGCTTGGCCAGTTTCGAGTGAACCCAAACAACCGAGCTCCCCCTCAACTGAGACACCACAAGCGTGCGCCATCCGTGTGGTTAACGCGGTCACCTCAACGTTGTAGTCATAACTTGCAGGCGTTTTCTGATCAGGCATTAATGAGCCATCCATCATGACCGAAGAAAAGCCCAATTGGATGGATTGCTGACAGACATCCGGCGACGCACCATGGTCCTGATGCATACACACCGGGATATGCGGAAACTCTTCGATGGCTGCTTCGATGAGATGACTCAAAAAGCGGCTGCCGGCATACTTTCTTGCACCAGCAGATGCTTGGACGATCACAGGCGCATCGACTGCATCTGCGGCTTCCATAATTGCACGCATCTGCTCAAGGTTGTTCACATTGAATGCTGGAACGCCGTAACCGTGCTCAGCAGCATGGTCCAGCATTTGGCGCAAACTAATTAATGCCATGAAGACTCCTTATGAATCGTTTCTGGATTTCAACATTTGAACCGCCGGAAGCTCTTTCCCTTCGACAAACTCGAGGAAAGCACCACCGCCAGTTGAGATATAACTAATTTGATCAGAGATTCCAAACTGATCGATTGCAGCCAACGTGTCGCCACCGCCTGCGAGACTAAAACCAGCGCTTGCGGCAATTGCCATCGACAGTGCACGTGTTCCACCTTCAAATTGTGGGAATTCAAATACACCGACCGGACCATTCCACAAGATTGTCTTGGCAGATGCCATCATGCCTTGGTACGAGGCCTGCGTATCTGGCCCCACATCAAGGATCATGTCGTCATCAGCAACATCCTCGACTCGCTTAACTGTTGCTGTCGCATCAGAAGAAAACTCAGTGGCAACGACAACATCTACAGGTAGCGGGATATCCACTTTCGACATCAATGCTTTGGCAGTATCAATCAAATCAGCTTCCATCAGGGATTTACCAACAGGAAAACCGGCCGCTGCTAAAAAAGTGTTGGCAATCCCACCACCAACGACGATTTGATCCACTTGGTTTGCAAGCTCTGTTAACACATCGAGCTTGGTCGACACTTTAGAACCGCCCACGATAGCAACAGCTGGGCGCTCTGGGTTCGCGAGTGCTTTACCGAGGGCATCAAGCTCAGCCGCCATCAAAGGACCTGCTGCGACTTCCGGAGCAAATCGACCGACACCGTGCGTGGATGCCTGAGCGCGGTGCGCCGTTCCGAATGCATCCATTAAATACACATCGCACAATGCAGCCATTTTCTTGGATAGCGTCTCATCGTCCTTTTTCTCACCTTTGAGATACCGCACGTTCTCAAGTAGCACTAAGTCATCAATCTGATCAAAACCATCGATCCAATCGGTAATCAGCGGGACTTGTCTGCCCAATTTATCCGATAGCGTTTTCGCAACTGGCGCCAAACTGAATTCTGGTTCACACGCTCCTTCTTCAGGGCGACCTAGATGACTCATCACAGCCACTTTCGCTCCCTGCGCCAGGAGGGCTTGAAGCGTTGGTAAAGCCGCGTCAATGCGCGCTGTCGACGTCACTTGGCCATCTTTAACTGGAACGTTTAAATCCTGACGAACCAATACGCGCTTTCCCTGCACGTTCAAATCAGACATGGTTTTTATCATTTGATTCACTCCCTGGAAATGGACTGCCAATGCAGTAATAAATCGATGACACGATTGGAGTATCCCCATTCGTTGTCATACCAAAACAGCAACTTCACAAGTCGCCCGTTGACCATCAACTGCGTCGCATCAAAGATCGATGATGCCGGATGATGGTTAAAATCAATTGAAACCAATGGCTCTTCATTCACAGCAAATAATCCACCCTGGATTTGAGACCACTGATGCATCGCATCCATAATCTCGGTCTCTGTCACTTCACGACTGAATTCCACTGTGAGATCCACACATGACACGTTTTGCGTGGGAACACGCATCGAAAACCCCTGAATACGGCCAGACAGCTCTGGCATGACCCACTCAAGCGCCTTAATCGCATTTGTGCTCGTTGGAATCATGGAACTATGCGCAGACCGGCCGCGACGCGGATCACGGTGCGCACTATCGATCAACACCTGATCGTTGGTGACTGCATGAATTGTGGTGTAAAAGCCACGTTCGATTTCAACCGATCGTGTCAAACCAGACACGCCCAAGGCAAGACAGTTGGTTGTACAACTCGCCGCAGAAATTACTCGATGAGAATCGTTGAGACTATTGTGGTTCAGCCCAAAGACAACCGTCAGGTCCACATCAGGTCCTCCCGGGGCACCAATGAGAACCCGAGGTGCACCCGCACTGATGTGTGCATCCGCTGCTTCCCTGTTTGCGAAGCGGCCCGAACTTTCCAAAACAATATCGACTGGCGTCTTTTGATAGTCGATCGCTCCAGGCGTCAGTGACTGCGTGAGCGCGATCGAACGGCCATTCAGCAGATAACCACCAGTCGGATCATTTTGAAATAACCGCTCCGATCGCCCATGAGTGGAATCGTAATGTGTCAGGTGTACGAGACTCTCTGCATCTGCCGTATCATTGATCAGAACCGGCTGGATACGATCAAAAAGGCCCCTTTCGGCCAATGCACGAACAACACATCTGCCGATTCGGCCATAGCCGTTAATTCCGAGTCGCCAAGCCAATTAAAGCGCCTTTGCCTTGCTGACAACGTGATCGACCGTGAACCCAAAATGCTTCATCACGTCGCCACCAGGTCCTGATTCGCCAAATGTTTGCATACCGATGACATCGCCGTTTAATCCGACGTACTTGTACCATCCATCTGGGTGACCTGCCTCGATTGCTAAACGCTTGGTACAGGATGCAGGGAGCACAGCCTCTTTGTAGGCTGCGTCTTCTCGATCAAATCGGCTAGTCGATGGCATCGAGACAACACGAACTCCACCACCGAGTGACTCTGAAGCCGCAACAGCTAATTCAACCTCGGAGCCCGTAGCAATCAAGATTAACTCAAGTGCAGATGTCTCTTTTTTCAATACATAACCACCGCGAGCGATGTCAGCGACCTGTTGTGCGGCACGTGGCTGGTTTGCGAGCCCCTGGCGCGATAGCGCAAGTGCGGTGGGCCCTTGATAGCTCACAGCTTCTTTCCAAGCGACAAAAGTTTCCGTGGTATCGCATGGACGCCAAGTTTCCAAACCTGGAGTCGAGCGCAGGCTCGCAAGCTGCTCAATCGGTTGATGTGTTGGCCCATCTTCACCCAGACCAATGGAATCATGAGTGAAGACATAGATCACGCGCTGCTTCATTAAAGCAGCCATACGCACTGCGTTACGGGCGTACTCCATAAAGATTAGGAAGGTTCCGCCAAAAGGAAGAAATCCACCGTGTAACGCGATTCCGTTCATGAGTGCGCACATGCCGAACTCACGCACACCGTAGTGCATGTAGTTTCCACCCGGGTTGTCTTGACTGTTTGCCTGACATTCTGGCCACACCGTCAGGTTCGAATGCCCTAAATCTGCAGAGCCACCCAATGTTTCAGGAAAAAGTTTCGCGACCACTTCAATCGCATTCTGCGAAGCCTTCCGAGTCGCAAGTTTCGGAGATTCTGATTGAGTCTCAGCAATTGCCTTATCGAACGCGGGAAGCGCCTTCTGAGGAAGATCACCCTGGATACGACGTTCAAACTCGGACGCTAAATCCGGATACTGCTTTTGGTAGTCTGCAAACAGCTGATCCCATTCCGCTTGTGCTTTAGCACCCTGGGCTTTTGCATCCCATGCTGATTGGATATCCGCAGGAATCTCAAACGGGCCATAACTCCAGCCCATTGCATCTCTTGTTGCCTGAATTTCCGCATCGCCAAGTGGAGCACCATGCGTTTTTTCACTTCCGGCGAGATTTGGAGAGCCAAAACCAATGACAGTCCGACAGCAAATTAAAGTCGGACGCGAAGTTTCCTGGCGAGCGGTTTTTAATGCGGTTTCCACTTCTGTGGCGTCATGTCCGTCAACACCACGAATCACCTGCCATCCATAGGACTCGAAACGGGCTGGGGTGTCATCGCTAAACCATCCGCGTACATCACCATCAATCGAGATTCCATTGTCATCATAGAAAACGATCAACTTACCAAGCCCCAAGGTGCCGGCAAGCGAACACGCCTCATGACTTACGCCTTCCATCAAGCAGCCGTCACCCGCAAAGCAATAGGTGTAATGATCGACTATTGGGAATTGGTCTCGGTTGAACTGAGCGGCCAACGTTCTCTCAGCAAGTGCCATCCCGACCGCATTAGCAAGCCCCTGACCTAATGGGCCTGTCGTCGTTTCAACACCAGCCGTGTAGCCATACTCGGGATGACCTGGCGTCCGGGAGTGAAGCTGGCGGAATGACTTTAAATCATCGATCGTGACGTCGTATCCGGTTAAGTGGAGCAATGAATAGATCAGCATCGAGCCGTGTCCATTCGACAGAACGAACCGATCTCGGTTTGCCCACTGTGGATTTTCTGGGTTATGACGAAGCACCCCTCGCCATAAGACCTCGGCAATATCAGCCATCCCCATCGGGGCCCCTGGATGCCCTGAATTAGCTGCTTGCACAGCGTCAATACTTAGAAATCGAATCGCGTTGGCGAGCGTCCTGCGGTCAGTCATATGACGTCCTTTCTAATCACCGAGAAAAATTTAGAACACGCATTGTTATGAAACCTGACAAGAACCACAAGACAGGATTTTCGCATTACATTGACATATAAAGATATCTTTATACAATTATGTTCGCTTTTATGGACTCAGGACACTTGCAATGACCGATTTAACCTATTTCACCTCAGAATCTGTATCTGAAGGCCATCCAGATAAAATGGCTGATCAGATCTCGGATGCGATCCTTGATGCGCTGATTACAGATGACAAACACACACGTGCCGGCATCGAGACGATGGTTAAAACTGGATTGGTTCTCGTTTCTGGCGAAGTTCGCACAAATACTTGGGTGGATATCGAAGACATCATCCGCCAAGTCGTCCTTGATATTGGATATGACCATTCATCACTGGGTTTTGATGGCAACACATGTGCCGTACTGAACGGTATAGGCAAGCAGTCTCAGGACATCGCTCAAGGCGTTGATGAAACAGAATTTCACGAGCAAGGTGCTGGTGACCAAGGCTTGATGTTTGGCTACGCAACAAATGAAACCGACAGCCTAATGCCTGCTCCAATTCATTACTCGCATAACTTGGTTCGTCGCCAAGCAGAAGTTCGTAAAAATGGCGACCTCCCATATCTTCGTCCAGATGCAAAGAGTCAGGTCACATTTGCTTACGATGGCGACACCATCGTTGGCATTGACGCTGTTGTGCTCTCAACGCAGCACGATGAGGACGTTTCGCTCGAACAACTTCAGCGCGAAGTTAAAGAACATATCATCGCGCCTGTATTGCCTGAAGCATGGCTCACAGATCAAACCAAATACCACATCAACCCAACGGGCCGTTTTGTGATTGGCGGTCCAGTCGGTGATGCAGGCCTCACGGGTCGTAAAATTATTGTCGATACTTACGGTGGAATGGCACGTCATGGTGGTGGCGCCTTCTCAGGAAAAGATCCATCGAAAGTCGACCGTTCTGCAGCTTATGCTGCACGTTATGTTGCGAAAAACTTGGTTGCAGCCGGTCTTGCCGACCGTTGCGAAGTCCAAGTGTCTTATGCGATTGGCGTGGCAGAGCCAACATCGATTCGTGTTGAAACATTCGGAACATCAAAATACACCAACGCACAACTAGACCAGCTGGTTCGCGCGCACTTCGATTTGCGCCCGAGAGCAATCTCAACCATGCTCGATCTGAATCGCCCGATTTATCGCCCAACAGCAGCTTACGGCCACTTTGGACGCGATGACTTGGATCTAACTTGGGAGCGCACGGATCGCGCACAAGCACTAGCTGAAGCAGCCGCGAAGCTGTAATCAAAGAGAGGCAACATCATGAGCGCACTACCAAACGACGTATTAAACGGCGATTACAAAATCAAAGATCTGTCATTGGCAGATTGGGGACGCAAAGAAATTCGTCTGGCTGAAAATGAAATGCCAGCATTGATGCGTCTTCGTGACAAATATGCAGCTGAACAGCCCCTGAAAGGCGCGAAAATTATTGGCTGTATTCATATGACTGTTCAAACAGCTGTACTCATCGAAACTCTCGTTGCGCTTGGCGCGGAAGTTCGCTGGAGCTCTTGCAACATCTTCTCAACCCAAGATGAAGCTGCTGCTGCAATGGTTGCTGCCGGCATTCCTGTCTATGCATGGAAAGGCCAAACCAATGAGGAAGGCGAATGGTGTGTTGAGCAGACCATTTTGAAAAATGGCAAGCCTTGGGACGCAAACATGCTTCTCGATGATGGCGGCGATTTGACTGCAATGGTTCACGAGAAGTATCCAGAGATGCTCGCTCACATTAACGGTGTCACTGAAGAAACAACCACAGGCGTCCATCGTTTAGTGGAAATGTTGAATAACGGCGAACTGAAAATCCCTGCAATCAACGTCAATGATTCGGTAACCAAATCGAAAAATGACAACAAGTATGGTTGCCGTCACTCGCTCAATGACGCGATCAAGCGCGGCACAGACATGCTCCTGTCAGGCAAGCGCGCACTTGTGATCGGCTACGGCGACGTCGGTAAAGGCTCAGCACAAAGCCTTCGTCAGGAAGGCATGATCGTGCGTGTCACAGAATCTGACCCAATCTGTGCGATGCAAGCTTGTATGGACGGATTTGAAGTTGTCGGCCCATATCAAAATGGCGTTAAGACAGGTCAAACCAAAGACATCAATACGCGTCTGCTTGAAGATACTGACGTACTCGTCACCACAACTGGCAACATCGATGTGTGTGATAGCGCGATGCTTCAGTGCCTGAAGAAGGGTGCAATCGTTTGTAACATCGGCCACTTCGATAATGAAATCGATACTTCTTATATGCGTAAGAACTGGCGCTGGGAGGAAGTAAAGCCTCAAGTGCATCAAGTTTTCCGCTCTGATGCAGATGACGACTATTTGTTGCTACTGGCAGAAGGATGCAGATGACGACTATTTGTTGCTACTGGCAGAAGGACGCCTTGTGAATCTAGGTAACGCGACTGGTCACCCATCACGCATTATGGATGGATCATTTGCAAACCAAGTCCTTGCGCAGATCGAGATGTATCAGCGTGGCTTTGCAAAACTTCCGGAAGCAGAAAAGGCTAACAATATTCAGATTGAAGTCCTGCCAAAGCAGCTTGATGAAGAAGTTGCGCGCTGCATGGTTGAAGGGTTCGGTGGTGTGATCACCAAGCTAACAGAAGAACAAGCGCAGTACATTGGCGTTTCAGTCGACGGCCCATTCAAGCCTGAAGCTTACAAGTACTAATCATGAGAACCCCTCGTCTGTATGCGGACACCTTCGGTCACGCGACAGGCGAGGCGGTTTTATCTGAACGCAATCATCACTACCTCTCGCGCGTCCTACGCGCAAAGACAGAACAAACGATTGAGCTTTTTGACGGTAATGGCCGTGTATACCAAGCGATCATTACAGATATCAGTAAACGCGAAACAACTGTCCAAATTCTTAATATCTCAGAGACCCCAGATCACCGCCTGCCGGTAACGCTCGGCATTGCGCTCATCAAGTCAGACCGTTTCGACTGGGCTTTACAAAAAGCAACCGAACTCGGTGTGAGTGCAATTCAGCCGATGATTACCCAATTCACAGATTCGCCACCGAAAGCCGATCGACTCGAGAAAAAGTGGAGTCATTGGCAAGAGATCTTAGTGAACGCGTGTGAACAATCTGAAAATAACTGGCTCCCCCACCTGCACAAGCCGCTGCACTTAAATGATTTGGCACTTCCCGAGCAAACAATCGTCGCCCATCCGGCAACAGACTCGGTACAAATCAATTCCGCGCAAGAATCGTTCTTGTTGATCGGTCCTGAAGGTGGCTTTAGTGATACGGAAATCGACGGTCTTTTAAAAAAGCAGGTGAAACCGATGTCACTTGGCCCCAGAATATTGAGAGCAGAGACCGCAGCGATTGTTGGTCTCACTTTGCTCGGACAGCAGTACGGCCAATACTAGGAAAGAAACGTGGGAACACAGATCAAACGTATTGGATTCTGGATGGATCCAATCGAGAGCATCAAACCATACAAAGACACCAGCTTTGCATTGATGTTAGCGGCACAAGAGCTTGGCCATGAGATTGTGTATCTCCCGAAGAACGGACTGTCTCTTGATCACGGTGAGGCGAAAGCCATCATGCAAGAGGTCAAAGTCACCGATGGCGTGAAAGATCATTTTGCAACCTTAAGTGACCCTGTTAAGGCATCGCTAACTAATTTAGATGTCATTTTAATCCGAGTTGATCCGCCATTTGATAGCGAATACTTGTATGGCACTCACATTCTGGAGCGAGCCAAACACCAGGGTGTGCAAGTCGTTAACAACCCTCAAGCGATTCGTGACTGCAATGAAAAGCTATTTGCAACCGAGTTCAGCGCGTTGATGCCAAAAACAGTCGTCTCGTCTAAACACGAAGACATTCGCGAATTCCAAAAAGCACAGGGCGATATCATTCTTAAACCGCTCGATGGCATGGGTGGCTCTGGGATCTTTCGAATCACTGCTGACGGCTTGAATCTTGGAGCCGTCTTAGAAACGCTTTCTCCAAACGAGTCCCGACTGGTCATGGCGCAAGAGTATCGTCCAGAAATCGTCGATGGTGACCGGCGCGTGCTCGTATTGCACGGCAAACCGATCTCGCATGTCCTCGCAAGAATCCCATCGCAAGGTGAAACTCGCGGCAACTTGGCCGCTGGCGGACGCGGAGTGGCGATGCCTATCTCCGATCGTGAACGAGAAATTGCGGAAACTGTTGGCCCGACCCTCAGAGAGCGCGGACTGTTATTCGTCGGGCTCGACGTCATCGGTGGCCACCTGACAGAGATCAATGTAACAAGTCCAACCTGCGTTCGAGAAATTGACGCACAGGCGGGCACGACAATCGGGCACGACTTTTTCAAAGCACTTTTCAATGAGTAAGCTAAACTAGACAGACGCATCTGTGAAAGAGATCCAATCCATGAGCGATGAATCAGGACAAACACTATTTAACGGCCAATTTTTAGTCTCAATGCCAGACCTCAAAGACGGCGTTTTTGACTCATCACTGGTCCTCATGTGTGAGCATGGCGAAACCGGTGCAATGGGATTTATTGTCAATAAGCCCACTGAGTTCTCTGTTCAGGAAATATTTGAGCAACTCGGTCTTGAAGCGGCAGATGCGCTTGATCCAGAGGTGCCCGTCATGAACGGCGGTCCAGTCGAACCTCAGCGGGGATTCTTACTCTCGAACCATCCGATTACAGATGACGTTGTCGAAGTACTCGATGGACTCTACCTTGCATCAAGCCCTGATGTACTGCCACTGGCGATTGATGCGCTGAACCAAGGGGACGCCATTTTCATTTTGGGATACTCAGGGTGGTCCGAAGGCCAATTAGAGTCAGAAATGGCTGCTAATACCTGGATTAACGTTCCTTGGGATGCTGACGTGATTTTCCAGATTCCGACAGCCGATAGGCAACGAGCTGCACTGGCTCAACTCGGTATCGACCCAATTCAATTGTCACAAGGTGCAGGCCACGCTTAATGCCATTGGCCATCGGCTTTGACTATGGACTGGCACGCATCGGCGTTGCAACTGGGCAAACATTAACCCAAACAGCCAGTCCGCTCACGGCCCTATCGGCCAAAGATGGAACGCCGCAATGGGAGGAGATAGAAAAGCTCCTAGCCGAATGGAAACCCGATGTCGTCGTCGTTGGACTACCACTCCATGAAGACGGAACCATGAGCGACATGGCTGAACGTGCGAAAAAATTCGGTCAACGCATCCATGGGCGATTTGGTGTACAAGTCGCCTTTATTGATGAGTACCACAGTACCCGCGAGGCACGTGAGCATTTGAATTACAAAGGACGAGCGGGCGACCAAGACGGTAAACTCGATGCAACAGCCGCAAGCGTCATTCTTGAACGCTGGCTTGGAGAGCAACATGCATGAGATTCGATCTCAAAAGGCCACTGAAGCCGCACTGCAAAATCTGATCAACCAAGTTCGGGATAGCTATGGTGATGGCGCGCCACTCGTTGTGGGGGTTCACACAGGCGGCGCTTGGGTTGCCACGCGTCTTTGTGAAGCCCTTGGCTGGGATGAACCGGCAACCCTCGACATCTCACTGTATCGTGATGACTTCGAAACGAGTGGGCTCAAACGGTCTGGAACGACAGACCGAATGCCACAACAGTTAAACGGCGAAAATATCTTGCTCATTGATGACGTACTTTTCACAGGACGTACCATCCGCGCAGCCCTCAATGTTCTCTTCGACTACGGACGCCCAGGCGCAATCAATCTCGGTATTTTATTTGATCGTGGCGGCCGCGAATTACCGATCGAACCAACATTCCTTGGAGAATCTCTTGGCGACAAGGGGGTTGGACGGTGTAAACTAACCGGACCTGAGCCACTAGTGCTCATGACCCCGGACTCGGAATAAGGAACGCCATGCACGGTCCAGCTGCGCTCCAGCTCACACCAGACGGACGATTGAAACATCTCCTGACGACCGAAGGCCTTCCAAAATCCCTCATTACCGAACTTCTTGATACCGCAGAAACATTTCTTTCTTCGCAAGGACAACCCGTCAAAAAGGTTCCTCTTCTGCGCGGAAAGACAGTCGTGAATTTGTTTTTTGAAAACTCAACGCGCACACGAACCACTTTTGATATCGCTGCTCACCGATTGAGTGCCGATGTGGTCACGCTCGACATTCGGACAAGTTCCGCTTCGAAAGGCGAAACGCTGTTCGACACATTGAAAAATCTCGAAGCGATGCAGGCCGATCTGTTCGTTGTTCGCCATAGTGCTGGCGGAGCACCATTCTTCATCGCCGATCGTGTGACACCGAATATCGCGGTGATTAATGCAGGCGATGGAACACACGCACACCCGACTCAAGCACTCCTCGACTTGATGACGATCCGAAAGCATAAAGGCGATCCCGCGAATTTGTCGGTCGCAATTGTTGGCGACCTAAAACACTCGCGTGTCGCTCGCTCTTTAATCCACGGGTTGAGAGGCATGGGCTGCCCTGATATCCGAGCCATCGGTCCGGGCACGCTACTCCCTTCTGATCTGGGGCATCTCGGCGTACGCACCTTCCATGCAATTGAGGATGGTTTAAAAGACGTGGATGTTGTGGTCTTGCTCCGACTACAAAAAGAACGGATGAGTAGCGCGCTATTACCGAGTGAACGTGAGTTTTTTAACCTCTACGGTATGACTGAATCGCGTCTTCGGCTCGCAAAAGATAATGCCATCGTCATGCACCCAGGCCCGATCAACCGAGGTGTTGAAATCGCTAATGAAGTTGCCGATGGTCCCCAAGCGGTCATCCTCGACCAGGTAACGAATGGGATCGCGATCAGAATGGCTGTTATGGCAATGACATTGTCGACGCAGCAAGGGAGTCACTCGTGAGTGTGATCATCCAAAATATTCAAATCATCTCACCGGGAAGTCCCCTGCATGGGACAACAGAAATCGGCATTAATAACGGCGAGTTCGTTAATCCAACAACCCTGGCTGATGCCACCGAGATCAATGGAAATTCGGCCTGGCTTGTCCCCGGGCTCATCGACTGCAGAGTGAACTTGAGAGAGCCTGGTCTTGAGCACAAAGGCACGATTGCATCTGAGACTCGAGCAGCGGTTGCTGGCGGCGTTACATCCGTGGTGGCTACACCAACAACAGATCCTGTCGTTGACTCACCAGCGGACGTTCGCCTTGTTCTGGAACGCGCCAAAGCATCGGGGCACTGCCGAGTCTTCCCGACTGCCATGCTGACCCAAGGTGGTAGCGGTAATCACTTGTCCGAAATGGCCGCTCTAGTCGATGCTGGGTGCGTGGCTCTCGCACAAGGCAATCGCCCATTCAACTCAAGAAAAATCGAATTTAATGCGCTGAAGTATGCCCAAAGTCTCGGCATCCGAGTGATCTTAGATTCAGAATCACGTGACTTTGCGGGTGGCTGTGCTCATGCAGGACAGATCGGAACGGGACTTGGCCTCTCGCTCAACTCGCCATTATCTGAAACCTTGGGTCTCGGCGCTGATCTTGAATTAGTCGAAGCAACCGGGGTCAGCGCACATTTCTCTCGCATCACAACCAAGACATCAGTGGATCGTATCCGTGAAGCGAAAGCCAAAGGTCTTCAAATCACCTGCGACGTGACCCTAAGTCACCTGCTCTATTCCGAACAGGCCATTGTGAATCTTGATCCAAATTTCCATCTTGAGCGCCCATTAAGAACCGAAGATGACCGATTGGCCCTGATCGCTGGCGTCGTCGATGGGACCATTGACTTAATCGTTTCAGATCACTCACCGCATGAAACAGGAGCAAAACTCGCTCCATTCCCAGAAACAGAAAAAGGCATGAGCCTGATTGAAGGCGTCATCCAACTCCTTCTCACACTCGATCAACGTGGTGAGCTGTCTTTTGAACAGTCGCTGGCCGCGATGACCAGTAACGCGGCGCAAGTGATTAACCAAAAAGAACTCGGAGCGGTGCAATACGGCAATCCAGCTGACTGCGTCCTTCTTGATCCAAATGGCTCAACAACCTACAACCAAGAGCAATGGTTAAGCGCAGGAACGAACAGCCCATTGTTTGGACAGACGTTGCCTGGCCGTGTGATGGGATCTTGGATTCATGGACAGCATATCGCCCCGTAACAATGGATCGCATTGCTGAACTAACCCATCAATTCTCACAGATCGAATCCTCGATTCGAGAGGCCGAGGTCGCAGCACATCGGCCATCTGGCTCAGTCCATTTGCTTGCTGTATCCAAAACGAAACCCGCATCTGATGTTGAGGTGCTTGCTCAACTTGGGCAAAAACGCTTTGGCGAAAACTATGTGCAAGAAGCTGTCGATAAGATCCATGCACTCAGCGAGTTTGATATCGAATGGCATTACATTGGTCATATCCAAAGCAATAAAACAAAAATCATCGCCACTGAATTCGACTGGGTACACACTGTTGATCGTGAAAAAATAGCAAGTCGCCTGAATGAAGCGCGGACGGGTGAACCGCTCAATATTCTCATTCAGGTCAACGTCGACCTCGCAGAAACCAAATCAGGCATCGCTCCAAATGATTTGAAGCAGTTAACGGAAGCAATTTGGGCATTACCTAACTTACGGCTTCGCGGCCTCATGTCGATCCCAGATCCGGTCAGTGATGAGGACTTAAAGCGCGCTCACCAAAAGCTTAAATCCTTGTTTGATGAGTTGAAACAGAGTCATCCAACACCAGAGATCTTTGATACGCTCTCGATGGGTATGACAAACGATTTAGAACTTGCTGTGGCCGAAGGAAGCACCATGGTGCGAATCGGCACAGCACTCTTCGGAGCACGACCTCCAAAGGACTCAGTATGAACCATCAAATTGGATTTATTGGCGGCGGCAATATGGCCCAAGCAATTATCGCTGGGCTATTGAAAAGTGGTCGATCATCGAGCGATATTTTTGTTTCCGATCCCAACCCAGAGTGCAGGAAAGCACTCTCCGCGATGGGTGTCACGAGCTTCCAAGACAGCTCTCCAGTGATGGCACAGGCTGATCTGGTTGTACTCGCTGTCAAACCACAGATCATGGATACCGTGCTTGCTGGCCTCGCTGATTCAGTCAAAGAAACACAAATCATTATCTCAATCGCAGCGGGCATTACAATTCGAAGCATTCGCCGCCAATTGAACGATTCGAAAAATCCGGTCGTTCGCGTCATGCCAAACACGCCCGCATTGATCGGCGAAGGGATGTCGGCCTTAGCATCTGACTCGGAGCTCGACGACGATATCAAAAATGCCGTGCAGAAAATCTTTGACGCATGTGGCCAAGCACTGTGGGTACCCAACGAAGAAGCCATTGATGCTGTAACGGCAGTGTCTGGATCTGGTCCGGCCTACTTCTTCCTAATGATCGAAAATCTGATCAATACTGGAATCCGCCTCGGACTCTCACCAGATGTTACGAGAGCCTTGGTGATCCAAACAGCAAAAGGCGCGGCTGGTATGGTTGAATTATCAGATGTCGGTCCTGATGTGTTGCGCCAGAGAGTCACATCGCCGGGCGGAACAACAGAAGCCGCTCTGAATGTTTTCAATGAAGGCGACTTTGCTGATCTGGTCGATCGTGCGCTCATTGCTGCCCGAGATCGTGCGGGCGAGCTATCCAAAGACGCACCCTAAAATTTACGTTAGGCTAGGCGTCAGATAAAAGGAGTCACATGGAAGCAAATCTGGTTTTTTACGTTCTCAATACCGCAATTTCAGTCATTGTGGCGCTAGTGGGCCTTCGCTTCTTACTGCAGTTGGCTCAAGCGAATTTTTATAACCCAATTTCACAAGGCGTGAATCGCTTCACTGCGCCGTTGACTGCTGTATTTAGTGGTCTACCAACGATTGGCTCCTTCAATGTTGGGATTCTGGTCGCCGCCATTGTCATCCAAGCAATCGGAGCAGGACTTTGCCTCCTGCTACTCGGCGGGATGCCTGGCATTGCGCAACTCGTCGTTTGGTCGATTTTATCGGTGTTCGGCGTCATGATTAATCTCGTTTTTTACGCCTTGCTTGGCATGATCATCCTCTCTTGGCTGGCTCCAGGTGCATCACATCCAGGCGCTGAACTTTTGTACCAATTGTCAGAACCTTTTCTCGCTCCATTTAGAAAAATCGTTCCCGACCTCGGCGGACTCGATCTATCACCAATCTTATTATTTGTGGTGATTAATCTAATCGAAGCGATGGTGATCCGAGCTCCAGCACGATCAATGGGCATGTCACAAACAGTCGCTCAGTTCTTTGTTGGAATTAGTTAATGGCGGCGTCACTCGGGGTTGTTACTCCCGAACTTATCCCCTTTGAGACTCCACTTGCGCTTGAGCGCGGTGGATCCTTGCCCCGCTATGACTTGATGGTCGAGACATACGGGACTTTAAATGCGAAAAAATCAAATGCTGTCTTGGTCTGTCATGCATTAAGTGGCGATCATCATGCAGCTGGATATCACGAATCAGAATCCAATAAACCAGGTTGGTGGAATCACTACATCGGTCCAGGCAAATGCATCGATACTGATCGTTTTTTCGTGGTGAGTCTTAATAACTTAGGTGGGTGCTCAGGATCTACAGGTCCATTATCGACCGACCCTGAGACCGGTAAAGCCTACGGGCCGTCTTTTCCAGAAGTCACCGTGCTTGATTGGGTTCATGCGCAAGCACGGCTCGCCGATCATTTAGGTGTCGAAAAATTTGCTGCAATTGTTGGTGGTTCACTCGGCGGCATGCAGGCCCTGCAATGGTCCATCACCTATCCTGAACGGGTTGGGGCTGCTGCCATTATTGCTGCTGCACCCCGACTCACGGCACAGAATATTGCGTTCAATGAAGTGGCTCGCCAGGCGATTATGCGAGACCCCAATTTCTTTGATGGAAACTATGCTGACCATGATGTCATCCCCGCATCCGGAGTTGGGCTTGCGCGGATGGTTGGACATATTACGTATTTGTCCGATGTCTCGATGGGTGAGAAGTTCGGTCGCAGCCTACCGCGTGCAGACCGCGACGCAGAAGGCGTTAACTTTGCTGTTGAGCAGTACTTGAGATATCAGGGTGAGCAGTTCAGCGGACGGTTTGATGCCAATACCTACATTCTCATGACGCGCGCACTCGATTATTTTGATCCGACTCTGAATGAGTCGATTCCATTACCTCAGGTATTGAGCACCACTGCGTGCAAATTTTTGGTGCTCTCATTCACGACGGACTGGAGATTCTCTCCATCCCGGTCTGAAGAGATTGTCGACGCCCTTATTCAGGCCGGCAAGCCCGTGAGTTATACGCGACTTGAATCTGCACATGGGCACGATGCATTTCTGATTCCCGATGCGACCTATGAGCGGATTTTTAAAGCATTCATGGATCGAGTACATCAGGATCTCGGAGGTAACGCATGATCTCGCACTCCTATCAAATTCCTGATTGGATCGCTAAGAATTCACGTGTCCTCGATCTCGGCTGTGGCGACGGCCGGTTGCTTGCGCAATTGGTTGAAACTCATGCGATTGATGCGCTCGGCCTCGAACTGGATCCAGATAAAATCGCAGCTTGTCTCGATTTAGGCCTGAGCGTCGTTCAACAGGACTTGAACCGGGGTCTTTCAAACTTCAATGATCAGCAGTTTGATACTGTCATCATGACTCAGACATTGCAGGCGATTCGCCGTCCAGACCTTGCGCTGTCTGAAATGCTCCGTGTCGGCCGAGAAGCGATCGTGACATTTCCGAATTTTGCCTACATCAGGAACCGTATCCAATTGGGTCTAGCCGGTCACATGCCTGTGAATCCGCAGTTACCAAACCCCTGGTACGACACACCAAATATTCATCTCTCGACATTCCGAGACTTTGAAGAGCTCTGTCAGACACTGTCTATTCGGATCCTCGACAAAGATACTTCAAATCTGTCGGGCAAACGCACTTGGCTTGGAACAGTTTGGCCCAATCTCTTTGGAGAAGTTGCTGTTTATCGACTAACCAAGGAGTCTTGATGCGACAGATCATCGCAGCCCTTTTATGTTGTTGGACGCTCACTGTCCATTCCACTGAAATTGTTAGAGAACAGGGCTTTGAGGTGCAAATCCAGCCCTTTCCATCAACCTTTTTAACGCAAGACGTCGCATCAACCTACGGCTTTGAGCGAAGTCGGCGCCAGGCTCTGATTAATGTCGTTGTATTGAAGATTCAGCCTGACGGCCAAGCGCGTGGTGCGGTGCCAGCATCTGTAACAGGATTTTCAAAGAATCTACTCGGACAAACGCAAACCCTGACCTTTCGTGAGATTGATGAAGGTGATGACGCAATTTATTACCTCGCACCTGTTCGTGTGACGAGCGAAGAAGAAATTCAAATTATTCTTGAGGTCATTCCGACCGACGGAAAAGCTATTGATATCAACTTCAAGCACCAAGTCTATGTGGACTGATAGCAAACTGGTGTTAGCCAGTGGAAACAAGGGAAAACTCCGTGAGTTTTCAAAACTGTTTGCTGACTTTGGAACCGAAGTCATCCCGCAAACAGAGCTGGGTGTCGATTCCCCGGAGGAAACTGGGCTCAGTTTCATCGAAAACGCGTTATTAAAAGCACGCCATGCCTCAGCGGTCACACAGCTTCCATCTCTAGCAGATGATTCTGGGCTCGTTGTGCCCGCACTCGACGGCGCTCCAGGTCTATATTCCGCACGCTTCGCAGGAAGCAATGCGTCTGACCAGGACAATCTCAATCTGTTACTGGATCGTATGACGCATCTCAGTGGCGAAGATCGGCGAGGCCATTATATTTGTGCCCTCGCGCTCGTCCGGCATGCAGCCGATCCAGATCCAGTTGTTGTGATTGGACGATGGTATGGACAGATTATTGGTGCACCTCGTGGCGACGGAGGCTTTGGTTATGACCCCGTGTTTCTTCCCGATAGACTGAGTCAGACGGCTGCTGAACTCGATTCAGAGACAAAGAATGGGCTCAGTCACCGCGGGCTCGCCGTCATTGAACTCAGATCGCTTCTCAGTTGAATTTGCTACCGCGCGCGCTCTACATCCACATTCCTTGGTGCATTCGGAAGTGTCCTTATTGTGATTTTAATAGTCACGAACAAGTCGATCCTGACTTTGCAGGATATGCGCAAGTATTAGTTCATGATCTAGAAGCTGATCTTGAGCGCTACGGGGTATCTCCTTTTGTTTCATTGTTCTTTGGCGGCGGCACACCAAGTTTATTTCCGCCAAATCACCTCGAACCACTCTTTAAGCGCCTCAGGGAACTTGGGTTAATCTCCACTGACACCGAAATCACCCTTGAAGCAAACCCAGGAACACTCGATCTCGGGCACCTCCAGGGGTATCGAGATTTAGGGATCAATCGCCTATCAGTTGGCGTCCAAAGCTTTAACGGGGAGGTATTGAAAGCACTTGGTCGCATCCACGATAGGGATCAAGCCGTCGCAATGATTGAGCGTGCGAAAGCGATTGGCTTTAACCGACTCAATGTTGATCTGATGCATGGAACTCCAAATCAGACGCCGGAAATTGCGCGCGAGGATCTCAACATCATCCGAGATCTCGAAGTCAGTCATCTGTCTTGGTACCAACTCACGATCGAACCGAACACCGCTTTTTATTCAAAGCCTCCCTCGCTTCCAGAAGAAGACACT